>NZ_JBWYIQ010000019.1:0-58727 GCF_056779795.1 Acinetobacter sp. ANC_7682
TTGGCTAAGGCGGATGTGCGTGAACAACTCAAACAGATTTCGATTCCTGTATTGATTATTACAGGTCAACAAGACCCTGTGACCACTGTGGCAGATGGTCAGTTTATGCAAGCCGCGATTGCGGGTAGTCAACTTGTTGAGATTAATACTTCGCACATTTCGAATGTTGAACAACCACAGGCATTTAACCAAGCTGTCGCTGAATTTATTCAGGCTTAAGTTCAGAACAACTCAAGACTAAACTCAGGAACATCACCTGTCACGGGTGACTCATCTTGACGCTTTGCCAGATTGCTCCACCAGTCTGGCTTTTTTTATGCCCTAGACTTCAATCATTTATTCAGTAAATTTTAAGAAATAAAACCTAATCTCAGCGTAGTTAAATATTAGAACTCATCGTATGCGCTACACATCTATCATTCAGCAATGGAAAAAAACAACGTTAAGCCTAGCACTATTCAATTTAGTACTCTCAGTATGGGTTGGCATTGGTTTAAATATTGCTTTCTACAAACAACTTACTTCACTCACACCTTATCAAGGTTACCCAGCAATTCTTTTTTTAATAGGTTCATCTGTCTTAATCACAGCCGCTTATTTTTTTATTTTCAATCTTATTCATTGGAGATTGAACGTAAAGATATTTGCAAGTATCTGGATTGTATTAGGCGGTATGTCTGCATATTTTGTAAGTAGTTTAGGCATTATTATTAATGCTGATCAGATTCAAAATATGATGCAAACCAATACGATGGTAGCACTTGATCTGATAAATATAAGATTATTTATTTGGGTTGTATTTTTTATTTTAGCGCCTCTTTTTTTTATTTATTGGGTGAATATCAAAAAATCAACGTTTTCTCATACCCTTTGCAGGAAAATGTTACACAGTGCAATCAGTTTAGTTTTAGTGTTAGGTTGCGTTTATTTATATTATGTTGACTATGCAGCTATTTTTAGAGAAAACAGAGAGTTGAAAGGGATGATCAGTCCTCAAAATGTCGTTGCAGCGTCCTTCAGTTATTATAAACATCTTCAACCCCCCAAAAATACGACTATTCACCCCTACGGACGTGATGCACACCAATTTATTCAAACGGCGACCCATCAAACTCCAAAACTGATGGTTTTAGTGATAGGAGAAACAGCACGTGCAGAAAGTTTTCAGTTGAATGGATATGATCGAGCTACAAATCCAGAATTAAGCAAATTAAATATAATCAATTTTCGTAACGTCAGTTCCTGTGGTACTGCAACGGCGGTATCCGTACCTTGTTTATTTTCTGGTATGACTCGACAAGCATATACAGAAGAAGTCGCAAGACAACGGGAGAACTTACTCGATATTATTCAACGTGCGGGCTACAAAGTAACGTGGATCAATAACAATTCAGGATGCAAAGAGGTTTGTAATCGGGTTGAGCGTTATGAAATTCCCGAATCTATTCATAAGCAATGGTGCGATTCTAAGGGTGAATGTAAAGATGAAATATTGATTGATAGCCTTAATGCCTATATTCAAGCCATTCCCAAAAATGATAAAACGCCAAGACTTATCGTACTCCATCAAATGGGAAGTCACGGCCCAGCTTACTATAAACGGTCCACTCATCAATACACACCCTTTCAGCCGACTTGTAACACCAGCGCAATTCAGGGATGTAGTCAACAAGCTCTGATCAATACTTATGATAATTCAATTGTATATACAGACCATATTCTCGCTTCGACAATCAATTTATTAAACAAACAAACTCAATTTCAATCCGCTTTATGGTATTTATCAGATCATGGTGAATCCACGGGTGAACATGGAATGTATTTACACGGCGCGCCTTATCAAATTGCACCATCACAACAAACTCATGTTCCGATGATCATGTGGTTTTCAACAGCATGGCGAAAACATGAAGCGTCAACTGTACGATGCATTGAATCTCAGAAAAATGATGTACTTAGCCAAGACAATCTCTTTCACACCATGCTAAGTTTATTGAATATTCATACTAGAACATTACAACCCGCATTAGACCTCAGCCAACAATGCAAACCTCAATTATAGAACAGAGCCTAATATGAATAAAATCCTGATGATTGAAGATGACTTTATGATTGCAGAGTCATCTCAAAAGTTGCTCCAATATCAATCATTTGAAGTAGTCTGGGTCAATAATGGCATCAATGGCTTCAAACAATTAAATCAACAAGCATTTGATTTAGTGCTGCTCGATCTTGGATTACCTATGATGGATGGCATGCAAGTACTCAAACATCTTCGCTCACTATTTCCTTCAATTCCTGTACTCATTATTTCAGCAAGAGATCAACTTCAGCACCGTATCGATGGATTAAATCAAGGCGCTGATGATTATCTAGTAAAACCATACGAGTTTGAGGAGTTATTAGCGCGTATTCACGCCATACTCAGACGTGCATCTCAACAAAATACACCCCAGATAAAACAAATTTTAGAATTTGGCGGACTCAGGTTAGATCTTGAACAACATATCGCGAGTTTTGAAAATCAGACGGTTGAGTTTTCAAACCGTGAGTGGGCTTTATTAATTCCACTCTTAACTTATCCAAATAAGATTTTTTCGAAGTCTAATCTTGAAGAAAAACTGTATGATATTGAAAATGAAATCAGCAGTAATACCATTGAAGTCTATATTCATCGCATACGCTCAAAATTAGGTAAAAATTTTATTCGTAATGTGCGAGGATTAGGTTATCGGCTAGGTCAGCCTACACCATAAAACAAGAATTGATACATGACGCAACCCTACTCTTTACAAAAGCAACTTGTTGTATTTACATCAATTTTTAGTGTGGTAATGGGATGTATATTGGTTTTTTCAGCCTATAGAACAGCTTTAGAAGAAACAAATGAAATACTTGATGCTCAGCTGAAAAATCTGGCAGAGCGCGTTGCAAAATTTAATCCAGATCCTATAAAGAGTAAATTTTCACATTTAAAACAGTACCATGAAGAAGATTTATTTGTAGATGTTTGGGCCTATGACCAACAATCACATTTACACGAAAAGTTTAAACAGTTGGTTGAGCCAGTTGCTAAGTCAGGTTTTTATCATCACACTAATCATTATGGTAAATGGCATACCTATGTGATTCCATTGAAAACTGTTCAAGTCCAAGTGAGCCAACAAGACTCTGTTCGACAAGCTTTAGCCATAGAGCTCGCAATCAACATGTTTTTACCTTATTTAATCATTATGCCTTTCGCGATTTATGGCTTAGGTTTTATAATTAGAAGAAATTTTGCTCCATTTGAGCAATTTAAATCCGAATTAAGTACACGTAAACCAAATGAGCTGACCGTAATTGACCCTCAACAGTACCCTATTGAGCTAGTACCCAGCATTCAAGCGATCAATCAATTATTTCAAAGGATCTCTGATGCCCAACAAGAACAAAAACAATTTATTGCAGACGCCGCTCACGAATTAAGAACACCAATTACAGCATTAAATCTTCAAACTAAAATTTTACTCAAAGAGCTCCCCCATCACGAATCGTTAATCAAAATGAATAATGGTTTACATCGAACTCAGCATTTGGTCGGACAGCTTTTAAATCTCGCTCAACAAGATTCATTGAATGCCAGTAACGAGAAAAAAATGAGTATTCGGTTAGATGAACGTGCTTATCAATCTATTGAACAATTGATTCATTTAGCCTTAGCCAAAGAAATCGATTTAGGTATGGAACGTTATGAACACGTTCAAATTATAAATTACTCATCTGCTATAGATTCAATATTAACCAACTTAATAGAGAATGCGATTAAATACACGCCTCCCAATGGCATCATTAATGTTTCGACATTTCAAGAGAATGATATAGCTATCATTCAAGTCGAAGATAGTGGCCCAGGAATTTCAGCAGATCTCTATGAACGTATTAAAAAAAGATTTTATCGAGTCGAGCAACATCAAGAAATTGGTAGTGGCTTAGGTTTATCAATTGTTGAAAAAGCGGTAGAACGTATGGGGGGCAATCTTATCTTTGATCGCAGCCCTCAATTAGGTGGTTTATTGGTGAGAGTGGAAATTAAACTACATTAATTGCTTAGGCTAATTTAGCCTTATCTTTTAGACTAAATATTACGACATTGAACATCCAAATCAACCAACCTGTCCAAAGATTATGACTAAAAAAATGTGCACCTCTAAGCATTTGCGTCCATCCCATAAACATTCCCAAGAGAATTGCACTCAATAAGTAAAATTGAGCTAATTGTGTTTTTTTGTTCCTGAACACAAAATACCCACTCAATAATGCAAAACCTGCAGAAGCATGACCTCCAGGAAAACAATGCCCAACTTTACTACTGAGACTCCAGACAATTGTCATTCCCTGAGGTTGAGCTGCATCCCATGGGCACATCAAGTTCGACTGTGATTTGAACAACGCTATTAAAATAATTGAAATTAAAGCAATTGCAAAAATTGTGATGTAATTTTTAGAGGTTTCCAAACGTTGATTTCTCGATTTGGGATGAGCAACCATGACTGCATATATCAGCATACTGCAGTACATCGCGATTAGCACATATTTAACCCATTCATGCCCGACTACACTTGGCCAAAATGCATCTTTTAAATAGAACACTCCTTTTGAATTTAAGCCTAATTGAATCAATTTCATGTCGACTGCACCATGTACTGGAAATAGATTGACCAAAATGAAATAGCTCAAGATTAAGGCGATACATTGCTTGCGATAGAAAAAACTCATACGAATACATCGAATAAAAATGTATTTAAATCAATCAGGCTTAAAATTTTCTGAACGATTTGACATCAAATAGACTTTTATACTGCATAACGATATGCTTAAACCAACCTGAGTTGGGTTTTAAAAATAAAAAAGTGTTAAGGATAACCACGATGCAAACTCAAGAATTACTTATTCCGAATGGCAACTATCAAATCCAAGCGGATTTTTATATGCCAGTGCCGATCACAAAAGATTCTAGTATCATCATTATGGCTCATGGCTTAGGTGGAGAAAAAAGCTGTGGCTTAAACTCTTTCGCTGAAGCTTATGCAGAATTGGGATATAACGTATGCGTATTTGATCATTCTGGTTTTGGATTAAGCAGTGGTCCTGTTCAGCATCTTGTTGATAAAAATAGTCAACTTCAGGATTGGAACGTCGTTATCGACTATATTCAAACCCGATTCTACATCCCGAAAAAAAATATCATTTTATGGGGGTATTCATTCAGTGGTGCGCATGTTCTAACATTAGCAAGTGAACACACCTTTAAAGCAGTGATCTCTAATTTTCCACACGTTGATGGTTTAGCGAGCTTGACACTGTATCCGAAAAAATATTTATTGCCTGCAACCATGATTGCATTACAAGATTTAGCCCTAGCAAAAATAGGTAGAGTCAAAACCATGCCTGTAGTTGCAAAAGATCGGTTTGCCATTTTGGCCGGTGAAGATTGCTACGATGCATATTATCGACTGATCCCAGACGGGATGCATTGGAAAAATGCTGTACCAGCTCGAATCGTTGCAACCATTGGTTTATACCGACCAACGATGATCGTTCATAAAATTCAATGCCCTGTTTTTGTGTCAGGTGCGGAACTAGATTCACTTATTCCTGTCAAAGCAACACGTAAACTCGCACAAAAACTAAAACAAGGTGAATATCGTGAGTTCGTCTGCGGTCACTTCGATCTATTTCATTCGCCAGTTTTTGATCAACTCATCGCAGCGCATCAACATTTTTTGGAAAAACTAAAATAAACTTTCAAAGTTGGTAGTTATATCCCTTACTGCTTAAGTAAAATTCACTGATGAAATGGCATTCTTTTAGAATGTCATCAGTGACTTGTTGATGCTGATAGTAGCTGTGTTTCATTAATGCAAAAACCATTTCAACCAAATACACCGCTTCCTCATTTCTATTCAATTTCAGCGGATGTACTTTCTGCTCAAATACCGCTTGTAAATCATGAGCAATCTTCTCAATGACGATTTCCTGTAAATTAAAACCATCAACATGTACTGGCCCACCCAAAATCAAAATACTTGCAGCAGGATTTGAATTGTAGAACTCTGCCACCTTAGAAATTAGATCAAAACAAATATCACGTGTTGACCAAGTTTGATAGCACTCATTTTTAAACAAAACATAGGCCTGAAGTTCATCTAAATAACGTTTCACCAATATGCTGAACAAATGATTAACTGTTGGAAAGTATTGATAAATCGTAATCTTAGGAAGATCTGACTGTGCTGCAATTTCGGGAATAGTACAGTGATTGATGCCTTGTTCTTCTAATATTTTCTTTGTTGTTTCTAGTACAAGTTCTAACCTTGCTTTACTTCTTTTTTGTACAGGAAGCTTAATTTCATCAAAAAGCATTTAAACAAATCCCCTGTCTTGCTGTTTAAAAATAAATCGATTATAGTCATAAAACCAACTATAGTTGGTTATGAATAAAAAGAACATCATTCAAGGATATGAATATGAACACAGTCTGTATCATTGGTGCAGGTCCGTCAGGAATTACGGCTGCTAAAAATTGTCAACAAAATGGTATTGCATACGATATCTTCGAGAAAAATGACAAAGTCGGTGGGAATTGGGTGTTTAATTCTAAAACTGGTCATTCTTCAGTCTATGAGAATACACACATTATTAGCTCGCGTACAATGTCTGAATATGAAGATTATCCAATGCCAGACAGTTACCCTGATTATCCACGACATGATCATCTACAGCAGTATTTTGAAAATTATGCCAAACATTTTGGTGTATATGACAAGATTAAATTTCATCACACTATTCACCATATTCATAAAAATGAAAATAAAAAATGGGTGGTGGATTACACCGATGATCAAGGTAAAGAACAACAGAAAATATATGACTTTTTAATGGTTGCAAATGGTCATCACTGGAAACCGAAATACCCTGAGTATGAAGGTGAATTTACTGGCAAGTGGATGCATTCACATGATTTTAAAGGTGTAAATGACGACTGGCGTGGAAAGAAAATTTTAGTCATTGGTGCAGGTAATTCAGGCTGTGATGTTGCCGTAGAATCAGCACGTGTCTCAAAAGATGTGTATATATCGATGCGCAGCCCACAATGGTTTGTTCCAAAATTTATGTTTGGACATCCCGCAGACATACTCGTCAAATCAATGGAAAAACTTCCGCCCAAAATGCGCCAAAAAATTCTGACCAAATTGGTAAAAGCATTCAGTGGAAATTACGCAGATTTTGGCTTGCCTGTAAATGACAAACCGATGCTGACACAACATCCAACGGCGAACTCTGACTTCATTGACTATGTGCGTCACGGTAAAATCAAACCAAAACCAGCGATCAAGCGTCTCAATGGTAAAATTGTAGAATTCGTCGATGGTACTCAACAAGAGTTTGATATTATTTGTTGTTGTACTGGTTTCTGGACCGTCTTCCCTTTCTTCGATAAAGATTTTATAGATTTCCAACATGCTGAAAAATTACCGCTTTACCGTAAAATGATGCATGCAGAACATGACAATCTTTATTTCATTGGTTTATTCCAGCCACTAGGTTGTATTTGGCCAATTTCAGATCATCAAGCCAATTTGGCATGTCAGGAAATCTTAGGAAAATATAAACGTCCTGCTGATATGAAAAAAGCGATTCAGCATGAGTTAGATCATCCACATTACAACTTTGAAGGCGGTCAACGTCATGCAGCAGAGGTTGACTATAATGACTTCCGCGCTGAACTCGTGTCAGACCTTAAAACTGCTGGTGTCATCATTCCAGAGCGTAAACCTTTGGTTTCAATCCGTAAATTAGTTGGTTCTTTACTGACTGCATAATTTAGTGTATTTCTAGGTCATCAGTGAGTGTTACGTTAATCGTGAGCACTCACCTTACATAAATATAATCAACTCAAAATAAAAACTTAAATGATCAATAGCAGGAGCTTTGCATGCACGGACGTATGATGTTTCAACCTTTATTAATCAGCAGTTTACTAGAACATGCTGCTGAATTTCATAAAGACACCCTGATCGTTTCAAAAAACACCGATGGCTCACTTTACGAAACCAATTGGGGCGATGTATCGGATAATGCTAAACGTGGTGCAAAGGCATTAAATGAACTTAAACTCATTCACGGCGATTGTATTGCAACATTAGCTTGGAACAATCATCGTCATTTAGAGGCTTGGTATGCTATTTCTGGTAGTGGTTTAATCTGTCACACCATTAACCCAAGATTATTTCCAGAACAACTGATTTTCATTATTAATGATGCACAAGATAAAGCGATTATTTTTGATAAAACATTCCTGCCTTTGATTACAGGAATAAAAGCACATATTCCCCTTGTGCAACATTTCATTTGCTTAGATGCACCTGATGAAAAGATTCGTCAAGCCTTACCCGAAGTCTTGTTCTACGATGACTTAATTGCGGGTCAAACTGCAGAATATACATGGCCTGAATTTGATGAAACCACTGCTAGTTCACTATGTTATACCTCTGGAACAACAGGCAATCCTAAAGGTGCTCTCTATTCTCATCGCTCAACTGTTCTTCACAGTTTAGCGGCCAGCTTACCTGACTCACTCAATCTGTCAGCCAAAGACATTATTTTACCTGTAGTTCCGATGTTTCACGTTCATGCATGGGGAACACCTTATGCCGCAGCGATGGTAGGTGCTTCAATTATATTACCAGGGCCGGGTCTTGATGGTGAGAGTCTAGTTAAACTCATTGATCAATATGAAGTGACTGTTGCACTTGGTGTTCCTACCATTTGGCAAAGCTTGTTGGTCGCTGCAAAAGCAATGAACAGTTCACTGACCTCTTTAAAACGTAATGTCATTGGTGGCTCGGCTTGCCCACCAAGCATGTTAGCCACATTCCGTGATGGATATGATTGTGAAACCATTCATGCATGGGGGATGACTGAAGCTAGTCCACTTGGCACTGCTAATCAATTCAAAGCTAAACATCACCAACTTTCTCAGGATCAACAAGCAAAACTACGTCTTTCCCAAGGTCGCCCGCCGTTTGGAGTCAGGATTCGTTTAGTGTCTGAAGAAAGAGGAACCGATCTTGTTCCACATGATGGTGAGACTATTGGTAATTTACAAATCAAAGGACATTGGATTGTTGACAAATACTTTGGTCAGTCCGACTCACCATTGACCAGCGATGGATGGTTTGATACTGGAGATATTGCGTCTATAGATGCTGATGGTTATCTGCATATTAGTGATCGTGCCAAAGACTTGATTAAATCTGGTGGAGAATGGATATCTTCAGTAGAGCTTGAAAATATCGCAATGGGTCACCCAGAAATTGCGATGGCTGCGGTCATCGCAGCACAACATCCAAAGTGGGATGAAAGACCTGTCTTAATCGCTGTTAAACATCCTGATAGCCAAATCACTGAACAACAACTCATTGATTACTATGCTGATAAAATTGCTAGATGGCAAACTCCAGATAAAGTGATTTTTGTCGATTCCATACCGCTTAGTGGCACTGGAAAAATGCTAAAAAGAAAACTTCGCGAAGAATATGGACATGTATTAATGTGAGTTCAGGTTAATTTCTCAACTCACTCATACTAACTAAATAAAGCTGTAACTGTACATCAGTTACAGCTTTATATTTGAGCCATTACGAATAATTAAATTAGCAGTGTCACGACCTGACAGATATGCACCATGCACAGTGCCTGCATAATCGGTATGACAATGTTCACCTGCAAAATATACTTGCGCTGGATGCTCTTTTTTAAAGATCTCTACATCATCTTTAGTATGTCCGACTTTTGGAAAACTAAATGAACCTAAACTAAACGGATCACTCCCCCAGCGGGTAATTATGATGTTCTGAATTTCATTGGAGTGCATGCAAATCTTCAATATTTTCTTGATATATTCATGCACCTGTTGCTCCGTTGCTTGATCAACCCATTCTGACTTTGTACCTCCAACGAGAAGTAGATAAGTCGGTTTATTATATAAACGACTAAAATCTAAAATACTATACAGCTCACGCTCATCCCAAAAAAATGCCGTATTGTATTTAAGTGCATTCCCATTAAATTCTAGAGCTTTTGAAAATTGTATAAATATTTTATTGAAAGATCCAAAACCCAGCTTTTGAATCGATCGGACTAATCCACTAGGCAAAGGCGGCTCAAACTTAATTTTATCTTGCTTTAAAATACCGAGTGGAACTGTCACCACAACTTGAGAACCTATGTAAAGCTGTCCACATGCTGTTTTTATCTGCACTTGATGAGAGTCATGATCGATTTCAACAATATCTGCATTCGTATGAATCTCTAAATCAGTAGCCAGAACTTTAACAATCTGTTCATAACCTTTTGGAAATATCACTTCATCGCCTGAGAAGTAGCCTTCAAAATCCATAAAATTATGGGCTAATTGCACTAAATCAGTCGCAAAAGGATCATTGGCAAGCCTTGAGTAATACTGATTAATTTTTTGTGTGATGACGTCTCGATCAAAATAATGAAGTTGAAAACGTATCGTTCCTAAAACATTCTCAAGTTGCTCAAAAGCTGAGATATCCTGCTCTATTGATGTATTTTGAAAAACCTTCTGAACATCACGAAGGCATTTTTCAAATTCTAAGCTCTCTTGTTCGGTAAATAGCTGACCATTGGCATGAAAATAATCCACTTGATCATAATTAAAAACTTGAGTACTTATCCGATTGGACTCTGCAATTTTCCATATCGGATTATTATCAATACCATGTATCCATGATGCACCAAGGTCAAAACAATGACCATCAATGTTTTGTGTATGTATTCTCCCACCTATACGATCACGTGCTTCTAAAACAACAACATTAAATCCTGCTGATTTTAAATGCTGAGCACAACTTAATCCTGCAACACCAGCGCCGATAATATAAATAGGATGATTAAAGTCGTTCATTCATTTTTTTATTAGAAAAAATTCGCTTAAAGATATCGCGTTCAAAACTGTGAAAATAGTCGTGTGATGTAATAAATTTAAAATGATTGGTAACTTAAGAAGAGTTAAAAATTGTTTTAATCGAATAAATCACAAAAAAACGGCCATGAAGACCGTTTTTTTAGAATGCTTTGACTTTCTCATTAATCTGCTGATATATCTTCGAATAAAATTGAAGATAAATAGCGCTCTCCAGCATCAGGTAAAATCACCACTATAGTTTTACCTGCATTTTCAGGACGTTGAGCAAGTTCATGAGCGGCCGCTAATGCTGCACCACTTGAAATACCCACAAAAATCCCTTCTTTGATTGCAGATTGACGAGCAAAATCAATTGCTGTTTGATTTTCAACCGCGATAACTTCATCCACCAAATCTAAATCTAGGTTTTTAGGAATAAAGTTTGCACCAATGCCTTGGATTTTATGTGGTCCCGGAGTAAGTGTTTCGCCACGCTTCGCTTGTCCAATAATTGGTGAGTCTGCTGGTTCAACCGCAACTGAGTAAAGGGCTTGATTTTTAACTTTCTCAAAATAACGCGAAATACCAGAGATCGTACCTCCCGTACCTACACCAGCCACTAAAATATCAACCTTACCACCCGTTGCTTCAAAAATTTCAGGTCCAGTTGTAGTTTCATGAATGGCAGGATTTGCTGGGTTTTCAAATTGCTGAGGTAAATAATAAAGCTCTGGGTTCTCAGCAACTAAACGTTCTGCTTCTTGAACAGCACCATTCATACCTTTAGCTGGATCGGTTAATACTAAATGAGCACCCAATGCTTTGAGTACTTTACGGCGCTCGATACTCATACTTGCAGGCATAGTCAGTGTGATGTCATAACCTTTAGCAGCAGCAACAAAAGCTAGCGCAATCCCTGTATTACCACTCGTCGGTTCAACAATATGCATGCCTGCTTTAAGCACACCACGTTGTTCTGCATCTGCAATCAAAGCAGCACCAACACGGCATTTTACTGAAAATGCTGGGTTACGTGCTTCGACTTTGGCAAGAACTGTAGCCCCACCCTGTATTACACGATTAATGCGAATGAGCGGTGTATTACCAATCGCTTCAGCGTTATTACTGTATACCGCGATTCCACGATTAGAAGTTTGTGGAAATTGAGTCTCTGTGGTCATGAACAATCCTTATATTCATAAAACAATACTTTTATCATAATCCTTTTTCATTTTAGATATATAACCATTTGTACGATTTTCATATAAGATAAAATGAATAGGTTATTCTAAATATGAAATTATCACTTTACTGCTTTTAATCCATAAAAATTAGACATTTGACAAAAAGTTCTTAAATTTTGATAACCAGCCTGAAGGTATAGATTCTTAATCTCTTTCACCGTCATTAAATTAAAGTCATCATGTATTCTTTCCAACATGACCTGACTTTGTTTTTCACTTAATCCTATTTTTGTCACCAAATTTTTTAATACTAACTGATCATTTGGTTCTTCGAATTGCATCAGATCGAAACTCAGAACCACACCATCTTGTTTCAAAGCATGGTAAATATCACCTAAAAAACTCTTTTTGTATGCATGTGAAACAAAATGAAAAACCAAAATACTCAATACTGCATCAAAATTTTCAGAATATTTCTGGAGCACCGTCGTGTCACCTTGCAGAATTATGACTCGGTGCATTTGCTGCTTAAACTGAACGATCTGTTTTGTTTTTTCAAGCATCGCTGCCGATGGATCAAACACAACAAACTCTGCCTTTGGAAAATGATCTAATAAATAATTCAGTTCAAATCCAGTTCCGCACCCGACAATGGCAATTTTAGCCTCTTCTTTGAGATGAGTTTCAAGCAGCGCTAATATATGTAGATGCATCAGTTCATATCCTGGTATGAGCTGCCTGATATGTTCATCATAGTTTTCTACGATTTTTGGGTGATCAAAATTCTTTGCCATATCGCTCTTCGACTATTTTTAAAATTAAGCCGAACTTAGTGAACTAAGTTCGGCTTTGTTGTTTTTCTAGCTTGAAGTTAAAAATATTACTCAATGACGATTAAGCACTCTCATCAAAAATATTGAGTTGCTCACGCATATATTCTTGGAGTTTAAACTTCTGAGCCTTACCAGAAGCAGTCATTGGGAACTCTTTAAGAAAATGTACATATCGTGGCACTTTATTATGTGAGATATTGGCTTTGCAGTAATCTTTGATCACTTGTTCAGAACATTCATGTCCTTCATGCAAAATAATACAAGCACATAACTCTTCGCCATATTTCGGGTCAGGAAGTCCAATCACTTGGACATCGCTAACAGCAGGATGTTTATATAAGAAGTCTTCAATCTCTTTAGGGAATAAATTCTCACCTCCCCGAATCACAACATCTTTAATGCGACCTTTGATTTTGATAAAGCCTTCATCATCCATTTCAGCGATATCACCGGTATGCATCCATTTTGCGACATCTACGACTTCTCGTGTTTTTTCTTCTTCATCCCAATAGCCCAGCATGACTGAGTATCCTCGTACACACAACTCTCCGAGTTTGCCACGAGGCACTACTTTACCGTGTTCATCGACTATTTTAATTTCGATATGTGGATGAACTCGACCAACAGTGCTCACTCGTTGTTCTAGCGAATCTGTGATCGAACTTTGTGCACTTACTGGCGCTGTTTCAGTCATGCCATAACAAATCGTGATATCTCGCATATGCATACGCTCAATGACGCGCTTCATGATTTCTTTTGGACATGGACTGCCAGCCATAATGCCAGTACGCAATGTAGTCAAATCAAATTCGTCAAATTGCTCATGATCAAGCATGGCAATAAACATGGTAGGCACACCATATGCCGCGGTACATTTCTCTTGTTCAATCGCTTTAAGACTATCAAGAGGATTAAATACAGCTGATGGATAGATCATGGTTGATCCATGTGTAATACAGGCGAGATTACCCATCACCATACCAAAGCAATGAAATAACGGTACAGAAATACAAACTCGATCTTGAGAAGTCAGTTTGATTGCCTCTCCCACAAAATACCCGTTATTCAGAATATTATTGTGTGTCAGCATGGTCCCTTTGGGGCTACCTGTCGTTCCGGAGGTAAACTGGATATTGATGGTTTCATCGAATTGAAGACCAGATGCTATCTCATTAAGTTGATCTAACTGCTCTGAAGTCGGTTCAGCCAATAAATCACTAAAGCGATAAAACCCAGTATGTTTTTGATCATCTATTTTGATCAAATACTTTAAATGCGGCAATTTTTCAGCATTTAAAACGCCATTGGTCGTATGCAAAATTTCTGGTGCAATTTGCGTCAAAATTTCTTGATAATTGGTCGTCTTAAAGGTCGATGCAATGATCAATCCTTTGCAAGATACTCGATTGAGTACGTATTCTAGCTCGTAGCTTTTATACGCAGGATTTAAGTTGACCAAAATAATTCCAGCCTTGAAGGCTGCAAATTGTGCGATCGTCCATTCCACACAATTAGGGGACCAAATCGCTAGACGATCTCCCTTTTCTAAACCGATTTTTAATAAACTACATGCAAAAGCATTTACTTTCTCTTGTAACTGCTGATAGGTCAAACGTACATTTTGATGCACACTGACCACAGCATCCTGATCGGCATATTGTAGGCATGCTTGATCAAATTTATGGCCTATGGTCATACCCAATAAGGGTTGCTCACTGGTGCCATAGGCATAACTGAGTCGTAATTGCGTCATTGAATCATACTCCTTGATTCTATTTTCTTATATCAATCCAATATTTCGTTATTAATTACGCGATTACTCGTTTAAACATGACATCCTTTTGTGTGAATTAAATTAATTTTCCTCCTTTGCCTTAACTGCATTGACACAAAAGTCTGCAATTTGCTTAACGAAATAACCTTTATAACCGTCATCAAACATCACATTACGCGATGGATTTAAAGGTTCAATCACAACGAATGTCATCGCACCAACCACGCATAATGCAGCTGTATTTAAATCTTCAAATTCGAACACACCATTGACCTTTCCTTCGGCAAGAATCTCCTTAATGGATTGTTTTATCAGTTGCTTACTTCTAAAACGTTCATGCTCAATCGTTGGGTCTACGGGCTCAAACATGAGTGAATATGCAAGTTGAGGGCTATTCAGAGCACGTTTTACGAAAGCAGTGACGGCCTTTGTCAACTTCTCAGTCGAAGTCCAATCATTTTTTGCAATCTGATTCAGAATATCGACCTCACCTTTGATGGCCTGTGAAAGCACTTCAATCAAAATCTGATTTTTGTTCTCAAAATAGCGATAGACCAAACCACTCGAGACACCAGATTTATCTGCAATCGCTTGCACTTGTGCATCTTTAAAACCACCACCCGCAATAAGTTCGCGCGCGGATTGCAATATCGATTGACGATTTTGCTCCATACGCTCTTGCATCAAAGTGGATCTTTTATAACTCATAATTGTTCACCCAATCAACTAAAATGAATTATAAATCATTTTCTGAATCTATATTCACTTTTTTAAAAAATAACTGTATTGTATTTCTCAAGCAAGGACAAAATGCTTCACTGGAAATAAAAATTAAATTTTAGGATGAATGAAAATGAATTTACAGAGTATCGACTTTGGACTAGACGAAACACTAATCGCTTTACGTGATTCTGTAGCTGCATTCTGTGCAAAGGAAATCGCACCTATTGCTCAACAAGTTGATCAAGACAACTTATTTCCAGCTCACTTATGGAAAAAATTTGGTGATATGGGGTTACTTGGACTTACCGTGAGTGAAGAATACGGTGGTGTCAATCTGGGTTATTTGGCTCATATCATTGTCATGCAGGAAATTTCACGAGCATCTGCTTCCATTGGACTTTCATACGGGGCACATTCAAATCTTTGTGTGAATCAAATTAACCGTAATGGTAGCGAAGAACAAAAACAAAAATATCTTCCTAAATTAATTTCTGGCGAATATGTCGGTGCTTTGGCAATGTCTGAACCAAATGCGGGTTCAGATGTCGTTAGTATGAAATTACGTGCTGAAGAGCATGGTGATCACTTTGTACTTAATGGCTCAAAAATGTGGATTACCAATGGTGGAGATGCTGACGTGCTGGTGGTTTACGCCAAAACTGACATCAATGCTGGTGCCAAAGGCATGACTGCTTTCATTATTGAAAAAGGCATGGAAGGCTTTAGTCATGGGAGTCACTTAGACAAACTCGGAATGCGTGGTTCAAATACTTATCCCCTGTTCTTTGACAATGTCAAAGTGCCTAAAGAAAACGTGATGGGTGGTGTGGGTAACGGTACAAAAGTGCTCATGAGTGGATTGGATTACGAGCGTGCAGTTCTCAGTGGTGGACCACTAGGCATTATGGATGCATGTTTAGATGTGGTCATCCCATACATTCATGAACGTAAGCAATTCGGTCAATGTTTAGGTGAATTCCAACTCATGCAAGGCAAAATTGCGGATATGTATTCTACATGGTTGGCGAGCAAGGCTTTGGTTTATGCCGTGGGTGCAGCATGTGATAAAGTTGATCATGATCGTGGTTTACGTAAAGATGCAGCAAGTGCCATTCTCTACTCAGCTGAAAAAGCAACCTGGATGGCTGGTGAAGCAATTCAAACCCTTGGGGGCAATGGTTATATCAATGATTACAACACAGGTCGATTATGGCGTGATGCCAAACTTTATGAAATTGGTGCAGGAACTTCTGAAATTCGACGCATGTTAATTGGTCGTGAGTTATTCAACGAAACCAAATAATTCAAGTTAATACAAGGAAGTCATTGATGAACGAAATTAAAAGCAAAATCAATCCACGTAGTGAAGAGTTTAAAATCAATCAAGCTGCGATGCTTGAATTGGTCGAAGACTTAAAAAAACAAGCTCACACCATTGCCTTAGGCGGTGGAGAAAAAGCACGTCAGAAACATTTAGCACGTGGCAAATTATTACCGCGTGAGCGGATCGATCAACTCATTGATGCAGGAACTGCCTTTCTTGAAATTGGTCAACTCGCTGCTTATCAAGTTTATGCTGACGATGTTCCAGCTGCAGGTGTGGTTGCAGGTATTGGTCAAGTGCATGGTGTGACTTGCATGATCGTTGCCAATGATGCAACGGTTAAAGGGGGGACATATTATCCTTTAACTGTAAAAAAACATTTACGTGCGCAAGAAATTGCTGAACAAAATCATCTTCCTTGTATTTATATGGTCGACTCAGGCGGTGCATTTCTGCCAATGCAGGATGAAGTATTCCCTGATCGCGATCATTTTGGACGAATTTTTTACAACCAAGCACGCATGTCGAGTAAAGGTATTGCACAAATAGCCGTGGTTATGGGGAGTTGTACTGCGGGTGGCGCATATGTCCCTGCCATGTCCGATGAAACAATTATTGTCCGCAATCAAGGTACGATTTTCCTCGGTGGTCCACCTTTGGTAAAAGCTGCAACAGGTGAAGTGGTGACTGCTGAAGACCTTGGTGGTGGCGATGTTCATACCCGTTTATCTGGTGTCGCAGATCATCTTGCAGAAAGTGATGAACATGCTATTCAAATTGCACGCAATATTGTTCAAAACCTAAATATCGAACCGAAAGCATTTAAGACAGAAATTGAAGAACCACTTTATAGTGCTGAGGAACTCTATGGTGTCATTCCGAGTGACTCACGCAAGCCCTTTGACATCCGTGAAGTGATTGCACGTATCGTGGATGGTTCAAGACTTGATGAGTTTAAAGCTCGTTTTGGTACAACCTTAATTACAGGTTTTGCATCTATCTACGGCATGAAGGTCGGAATCATTGCCAATAACGGAATTTTATTTTCAGAGTCTGCACAGAAAGGCGCGCATTTCATCGAATTATGTACGCAACGCAATATTCCACTGCTCTTTATCCAAAACATCACAGGCTTCATGGTCGGTCGCCAATATGAAAATGAAGGTATTGCCAAAAATGGAGCCAAATTGGTCATGGCAGTAGCGACCGCAAATGTTCCTAAAATCACCTTGGTGGTCGGTGGTTCTTTTGGTGCAGGCAACTATGGAATGTGCGGTCGAGCATATTCTCCTCGCTTCTTATGGACTTGGCCGAATTCACGTATTTCCGTGATGGGCGGTGAACAAGCTGCTAGTGTTCTCTCCACGATTAAGCGTGATCAAATTGAGCAACGTGGTGAAACTTGGTCAGCTGAAGAAGAAGATCAATTCAAACAACCTTATCGTGATCAATTTGAAAAGCAAGGACACCCTTATTATGCATCTGCACGGTTGTGGGATGACGGTGTGATTGATCCAGCAGAATCACGTCATGTCTTAGGTCTGAGTTTGGCTGCTGCATTGAATGCACCAATTGAACCAACTCAGTTCGGCGTGTTCCGCATGTAAGGAGAAAATGACATGAGTTATGAATTTTTACAGCTTGAAATTGAACGCCAAGTTGCGACCGTATGGATTAATCGTGCTGAATTACACAATGCATTCAATACACAAGTGATAGAAGAGCTGAATCACTGTTTCACAACTTTAAATGCTAATGATGACGTTCGTGTTGTCGTTTTGGCAGGTCGTGGTAAAAGCTTTTCTGCAGGTGCGGACCTTAATTGGATGAAGCAAGCAGGTCAAGCATCAAAAGTGGAAAATGAAGAGGATGCTTTGAAACTTGCCAAAATGTTACAAAGTTTAGCCACGCTGAAACAACCGACTATTGCACGTGTCCATGGTATTGCATTTGGCGGCGGCATGGGGCTTGCTTCAGCATGCGATATTTGTGTGGCTTCCACTGATGCTAAGTTTGCCACTTCAGAAGTGAGATTAGGTTTAGCACCTTCAACGATTAGTCCATACGTGATCCGTGCCATCGGTGCTCGTCAAGCATCTCGATATTTTCTCACTGCTGAACGTATTTCTGCAGAACAAGCAAAGCATATTGGTCTCGTCCATGAAGTTTGTCAGCCAGAACAGTTGGATGCCACCGTATCGGAAATCATTGATGCAATTTTGCTTGGTGGTCCTGAAGCTCAAGCTGCATCAAAGTCTTTGATTCGTTTAGTTGATCATCAAGAAGTCACAGAAGATTTACTGATTCAAACCGCTCAACACATTGCGCACGTACGTCAAGGTGATGAAGCCAAAAATGGCTTAACTGCTTTTTTAAATAAACAAAGCCCAGCATGGATTCAAGCAACGGCAGAACAATAAAAAGGGATTCTATATGTTTAAAAAAATTCTCATTGCAAACCGTGGCGAAATTGCATGTCGTGTGATTCGTAGTGCACAAAAATTAGGTATCGCAACGGTTGCAGTTTACTCAGATGCAGATACCCAAGCGCAGCATGTCAAATTAGCGGATGAAGCTATTTATATTGGTGAATCCCCTGCTGCACAAAGTTATTTACAAGCAGATCGTATTATTCAAGCTGCACTCAAAACAGGGGCTGAAGCCATCCATCCAGGTTATGGTTTCCTATCTGAAAATGATCAATTTGCGGAAGCTTGTGAAAAAAACAACATCACCTTTATAGGGCCTCCAGTGGCTGCCATCTTAGCCATGGGTTTAAAGGCAACATCTAAAGCATTAATGGAAAAAGCAGGTGTACCTCTCACCCCCGGGTATCATGGTAGCAATCAAGATGCAGATTTCTTAAAACAACAAGCTGATCAGATTGGCTATCCTGTACTGATTAAAGCCAGTGCAGGTGGTGGTGGTAAAGGCATGCGCTTAGTTGAGCGTGCTGAAGACTTTCTTCCTGCACTGAACTCATGCAAAAGTGAAGCGAAATCAAGCTTTGGCAATGATGACGTTCTAATTGAACGTTATGTTGTCAATCCTCGTCATATTGAAGTGCAAGTTTTTGGTGACAAACATGGCAATTATGTTCACCTCTTTGAACGTGATTGCTCTGTGCAGCGCCGTCACCAAAAAGTCCTAGAGGAAGCCCCAGCCCCTAAAATGGCCGAAGTTAAACTCGAAGCGATGCGTGAAGCTGCGATTAATGCTGCCCGAGCAGTAGACTATGTCGGTGCTGGAACGGTTGAGTTCATTGTTGAGCAAGATGGTACAGCTTACTTCATGGAAATGAACACTCGCCTTCAAGTTGAACACCCTGTGACGGAAATGATCACAGGACAAGATTTGGTTGAATGGCAATTACGTGTTGCTTATGGTGAACCTTTGCCAAAACAACAGTCTGAATTAAAAATTCATGGCCATGCACTTGAAGCTCGTGTTTATGCAGAAGAGCCAGAGAAAGGATTTCTCCCAGCAATTGGAAAAATTAATTATCTTCATTATCCGACTCAAAATGAATGTGTCCGTGTTGATAGTGGCATTGTGCAAGGTGATGAGATCACAACGTTCTATGATCCAATGATTGCTAAACTCATCGTATGGGGAGAAAATCGTGAAGCAGCACTCGTCCAGATGCATCATGCTTTGAGCCACTTTCATGTCGAAGGCTTAGGCAACAATATTGCATTTTTAGTTCGCTTAGTGGCATGTGACTCTTTCAAAAATGCCAATCTTGATACTAATTTAATTCAGCGTGAAGATAAGTTCCTATTTAAAACCACTACTCCTTCTTCGGCTGAAACAATTGTCACAGCAGCATTTATTGAACTGCATTCTCAGTTAAATGAATCCAAGTGTACAAGCAATCCAGTTTGGAAAGCAAAACCCCTGTGGAGAAGTAATGTTGATGCGCGTACACCGATAAAACTTGAACATCTCGGACAAACGTATCAAGTTGAATTTATCTCAACTTCACAAGGGTTCGAAGCACAGCTTGATGGCGAAAGCTACGCTATCTCAGGTCAGTTGCTCAATGAAAATCTCATGGCGATCTATACCTCTTTCGGTCAAGAGAAAATCAGTTTTAAAAAAACCAATGATGCGGTCACCCTATTTAAAAATGGGCAGACTTTTAAATTTGAACTCATCAAACCTAATTTTAATACAAATGATCAATCTTCATCTGACTCAAATCTAAAAGCACCAATGCCGGGTGCAGTGACACAAGTATTTGTTTCAGCAAATCAACGTGTAAAAAAAGATGAAGTGTTATTAACGTTAGAAGCAATGAAAATGGAATACGCTATACGTGCACCATTTGATGGTGTCGTAATCGCAGCTTATTTCCAACAAGGTGATCAAGTGAAAGCTGGTGATGAGCTGGTTGAGTTTCAAGCTGCTAAGGAGAATGCGGCATGATGAAAACAACCAATCAAACCACACCAAATCACGATAATTTTGTGAAAATCGTTGAGGTTGGACCTCGTGACGGTCTTCAGAATGAAAAAACACCCTTAACATTCGAAGACAGACGCAATCTTATTCTTGATTTGATGAAAACTGGTTTGAAGAATATCGAAGTCGGTTCTTGTGTATCTGCAAAGTGGGTACCTCAAATGGCAGAAAGTGATCAACTCTATGCTAGCCTACCACATGATGAAGATATCCAGTTCAGCTTACTGACACCAAACCTTAAGGGATTCGAGTCAGCTTTAGCTGTAGGCTGTAAAGAAGTTGCGGTTTTCACCGCTGCTTCTGAAAGCTTCACTCAAAAGAATATAAATTGTTCAATTGAGGAAAGTTTTGAGAAGTTTGCTGATGTATTACAGTTTGCTCAACAACATGATATTAAAGTACGCGGATACGTTTCATGTATCGTCGACTGCCCTTATGAAGGTCCAATTGATCCATCTAAGGTTGCTGAAGTCAGTGCAAAGTTAATTGATCTAGGTTGCTACGAAGTATCCTTGGGTGAAACCATCGGCACAGCTACACCTGATCGTGTTTCCAAAGTTTGGAATGCATGTTTGGAACGAATTGAACCACAACTTTTAGCTGGTCATTTTCACAATACCTACGGCATGGCAATTGCCAATATCTATCAATCACTGACACAAGGCATCCGCATATTTGACTCATCGATTGCAGGACTTGGCGGTTGTCCTTATGCCAAAGGTGCTTCGGGTAATGTATCCACTGAAGACTTATTTTATCTCTTGTCCAATATGGGCTATGAAACTGGCATTGACCTAGATGCCCTGATGCTTGCGAGTCGTAACATTAGTCAAGTTTTGCAACGAAACAATCCATCTAACTATGCCAATGCGTATTGGCAAAAAAAATGTGCTTAGTACGTATCAGCATTATGAAATGATGAAGATCGGAAGCTGATTCAGGATGAACAAAATAAAAATACAATGAGGTGTTCAATGACGAACAAAGTGTATGAAAGTGTTGAAAGTGCACTGAACGATATCATTCAAGATGGTCAAACCTTAGCTGTTGGTGGTTTTGGCTTATGTGGTATTCCTGAGGCTTTGATTGCTGCCCTGAAACAAACAGGAGCTAAAAAGCTGACTTGTATTTCAAACAATGCAGGTGTAGATGGTTTTGGTTTGGGATTACTACTCGAAACAAAACAAATTAAAAAAATGATCTCGTCCTATGTCGGAGAAAATAAAGAATTTGAGCGACAATACTTAAATGGTGAACTTGAAGTCGAGCTAACCCCTCAAGGCACTTTGGCTGAAAAACTCCGTGCTGGTGGAGCTGGGATTCCTGCATTTTTTACCCAAACAGGCGTAGGTACGTTGATTGCAGAAGGTAAAGAAGTACGTGAGTTCAATGGTAAAGAATATATTTTAGAACCCTCTTTAACTGCAGATGTCGCTTTGGTCAAAGCGTATAAAGCAGATAAGGCAGGTAACCTAATCTTTAGGAAAACAGCTCAAAATTTTAATCCCGTTTGTGCGATGGCTGGGAAAATCACAGTCGCTGAAGTTGAGGAAATTGTAGAGATCGGTGAGCTCGATCCCGATTCGATACATTTGCCCGGCATTTATGTAAATCGTATCGTTCTTAACACTACACCAGAAAAAAGAATCGAACAAATGACCTTAAAGGCGGAGGCATAAGTTATGGCATGGACGCGTAATGAAATGGCACAACGAGCTGCCTTGGAACTCGAAGATGGATTTTATGTCAATTTAGGGATTGGATTGCCTACATTGGTTGCGAATTATATTCCTGAAAATATCAATGTTTGGCTCCAATCTGAAAATGGTTTGCTGGGAATTGGCGAATTTCCAACAAAAGAAACCGTAGATGCTGACCTGATTAATGCGGGTAAGCAAACTGTTACGGCGCGAGCAGGCGCTGCATTTTTTTCCAGTGCTGATTCATTTGCCATGATCCGTGGTGGGCACGTGAATATAGCTATACTTGGCGCTATGGAAGTCTCTGAGCAAGGTGATCTTGCGAATTGGATGATTCCAGGGAAAAAAGTCAAAGGTATGGGTGGAGCAATGGATTTGGTGGCTGGCGTACAAAAAGTCGTCGTGCTAATGGAACATTGTGCCAAAGATGGCACCCCAAAAATTGTTCCGCAATGTTCACTGCCCCTTACAGGTAAAGCAGTCGTTCATCGCGTGATTACAGATCTAGGGGTTTTGGATATCACGCCTCAAGGGGTAAAACTGATAGAACTGGCTCAAGGCGTCAACTTTGATGAGATACAGAAAGTGACTGGAGTTCCCCTAATTCAATCGCAATAAGATCGCTAAAAAACCACGCCTAAGCGTGGTTTTTTTTAGAAAGCATTCATTAAAGAGACGCCAATACCCGCATAGGTAGCACGATGATTATAATCAATCAAACTCTCACCATACCCATCGAATAATTGAAAATGACCTCTAAGTTTGCCACTGATTGGAAATGCCCAATCAAATTGAACAGCTCCTCGAGAATCATCCCCACCCTTAAGTGAATGTCTTAACATCAAACTAAAATCATGATCATTCCAACGGTAAAAAGTCGTTAAATCACCACGACCAATATAGTTTTTAATGTCAGGATTGTTATCATCATTGAAATCTTCTTCGATTCGATACCAAGGTCGAATCATCATAGCGAAATTATCACGCTCAAATCCTAAGTTCAGCATCACACGGTTCCAACTACGTGATAAAGGATCCGAACGTCCATTTGATTGATGATTCAGCGTTAAACCGAGTAAGCGACCATTTAAACCTAAAAATTCATAGTTGGTTCTAAACACAATACTTGCTTCAGGTTCATAATTCGTTTCACGAAATGGTCGTGATTCTTCAGAGTTGTAAACCTGCCAACGAGAGGACTGGGTATAACCCAACCAAATATCGCCATTATTCCCGATTAAGTTTTCAACAGCTTTAGTTTTGAGTGAAATTTGAAACTTGGACTCTAAAGACTTTAAATTTTGATCATCTTCTACAGTGTTTTGAGGATTTGGGCTCGATGGAAATTCGTTCTTATCAGACGTCCAAAATGCAGGAAGTAAATATACAGGTTGATGTGCACGTATATTCCATGTACCTAATTTACTGTCTTCAGCCAATTCCCATCGTTTATCAAGCAACGATGAATTCGGTGTAATTACAGGACCTTCCACCGAAAACAAGTTTTCAACTTTTTGTTCGATTTTAGACTTTAAATCCTCTGGTTCAACCTGCGGTGCTGGTATTTCACGCGCAGCCTGACGCTCAGAAACATAAGCAGGTTGCTCAAGTTCAGGGGCTTTGAACAATGCATCATAACAGGCTAAACGCTCTGCATTTGAATCAAGTGCAACGCACGCTTGTGGTGACGCTGGATTCGCTGGTACCACATCTGTTGCCCAAACTGTCTGTATAGGCAAACACATAAACGACGACACACCCAACCATATTGGTGAACGTTTTATTCTATTTCGCATTGGCTAAGCCCCATTTTTAATTTTAATTCACTTGTTTTATTGAAAACCCAAGTTCTGCAAGTTGCTCTTTTTTAGCCATTGGTGCTACAACAGCCTTCGTTGGTTTTTGATTCACTAAATACGTTTCTGCTACACGCTTTAGATCATCTAACGTTACATTGAGCAAACGCTCTCGTAAAGTTTTTCTGAATTGAGGCGTGCGTCCATGCAATAATGCATAACATGCAGTAATTGCTTCACCTGCTGGAGAACCTGGCTTATCCATGCTCGATACAAGACCCAGAATCGCCTCTTCAAGTTGGTGTGGTTTTTGTTCAGTATTCAATAACCAATCAATACTTGCTTCAAAATCTTGGAAAGTTTCTGCTAAACGTGGATCACGATAACTATAGAATCTAAATGCACAAGCATTGCCATCATAGCTTGCACCACCACCATAAGCGCCTCCTTTTTCACGGATTGCACTGTGTAGGAAACCATTTCGTAGATAAGCCGCAAGCACCATTAACGGTGCTGCATCCGGATGAGAAACTTCAACTGCTGGATAAGCAGAAGCACAGAATTGGACATTGGATTGAATCAGCCATGCTTCGTCATTTTGCGTTTGTTCAAAATTAACTTCAGCAAGATGCACTGGCTCACGCTTCACTTCAAGTTTATCCCAAACATTTTGAATTTCTTCCATTAAACGTTCAGACTGTTGCTCTTCACAGACCAGTAGGAACTGTTTAGGCGCGAGTAACAACAAACGGTGAATATTTTGCAACTCTTGAATGAGGTTCGCATATGCTTGTTCATCTGTTTCAATGCTTTGAACAAGCTCGCTCAGCCAATTAAGCGCACCTAAGCCGGTATTATTATAATCACGTAATGCCAATGCACTCATATTACGAGAAGCAATCTGCATGGCATAGCTATGTCCAGAACCAGACAAACGGGATGCCCAACGCGTCTTACGCTGTTGTAAAAGTTCAATAATACGGTCCTTTTCATCAAAACGCAGTTTCTCAAATGCCAGTTTTAACAATTGAATCGTATCTAGTTTGTGGGCAAGCGATTTGGTTGTCAGCGTTAAAAATGCGCTAATTTTACCTTTATCATCAACTTTACTACGTAGAGATGCCCCCATACCAAGGCCACCACTTACCGCTGTTTGTAATTGCTGTAATTCTAAATAATTATATTGACCTGCACCAACCTCCCCCATGAGCACGGAGAGTAAGTTAAAGTAAGGTGATTTCACGACTTGATCAGGAATTTGAATAATCACTTGTTGATAATAAATTCCGTTAGTACCAGCATGGTATAAGTTCAAGGGTGTATCTAAGTTATTAGAAATGATTTCTCTCAATTGACCTTGAACGACTGGAAGTTCGGCAGGAATATCTTCTAAACCAACTTTCGGCAATAAATCTAAGTTATCAGGAGTTGCCTGTCTTTCATTTAATGCTTCAGTCTGGCGTACAATTTCCGCTTTTTCATCATCTGTTAAGCGTGCGCCTATATCAGCTAAACGCTGTTTTTCTGCTTTAGCCTCTAATTTCGACTTATTCGCATCTGGTACAAGTGTCATCTGTACACGATGTGGATTATCAATCAAGTGGGTCTTGATCAGATTAGGCAACCACATCGGGTCTTTCAACTGCTCTTTCACTTGCTCAATGGTCGAATCTACGTCCCAAACATGTATTGGATCATTATGATGAATTGCACTGCTTAAACCATTGAGGATGAGGCTTAGACCATAAGGCGTGCCATCTCCACCAATTTCTCGTTGGTGTAATTCAATTTGATGCAAAATCGCATCAACCAATGACTGATCTACAGGCTTCGAGGCAACCTCGTTCAGCACATTCAACACACCGTTTTTGAATGTTTCTGCATGTTCAGGATTTGAACCTTGAATACCACAGTAGAAAGTCATTTCATAGTTAGAATCATCAAGACCTAAAATTGGTCCTGTAGATTGAGCATAACCACACGTTTCTAAATAGTGACGTAATGGTGAAGCAGAATCTTCCAATAAGATCCCTTCAGCCAAACGTAAGCCTAAACGAAGTTGAATATCACTAGATTCAGGAAGTAACCATGCCAGTACATGGTAGGTTTTATCTTTCAAATCTTCAGCATCTACCGCGTAAGTCTCTGTCACCTCAATAGGTGCTTCTAGACGCTCTTCTGGTGTCGAATATAAGGTTTGACCTTTCTTAAACTTAGATAACGCTAAAGTTTCAAACTGCTCTTGTAACTCATAGGCAGATTGATTACCAAAAGTCATGAAAATAGCGTTACTTGGATGATAATGTGACTTATAGAAACTGACTAACTCTTCGTAAGTTAAATCAGGAATATCCTTAGGATCACCACCTGAATTATAGTGGTAAGTCGTTTTAGGGAATAAATGATGAGCAAGTTGGTGATATAACTGATCTGAAGGCGAACTCATTGCACCTTTCATTTCATTAAAAACCACACCCTTGTAAACAGGCTCACCATTTTCCAACTCAATTCGGATACCTTCTTGAGCGAAATCCAAAGGGTTTAAATTGGCTGCAAATGCTGCATCCAAATAGACGGAAAGTAAGTTTTGGAAATCTTTTTTATTCTGTGTCGCAAATGGATAAGCTGTCCAATCGGCAGCTGTAAATGCGTTCATAAACGTATTTAGAGAACGACGGATCATTAAAAAGAATGGATCACGTACAGGAAATTTTTCAGAACCACATAATGCAGTATGCTCAAGAATGTGTGCTTCGCCTTTTGAATCCATCGGTTGTGTACGGAAAGCAACTAAAAAAACATTTTCATCATGTTCAGTTGCTAGATGAAAATGCACAGCGTCAGTTTCTTTATGACGGTATTCTGAAACTAATATATCGAGTGCGGCTACATGATGTTGACGTACCAACTGAAACGCGGGATGAACGGTGTTTTGAATGGTTTCAGTAACATCTACGGTCATGTGTGCTCCTTAATTTACATAAATTTTAACAAAGATCATTATACTGATAGTTCAATACAATTCATCATTTATACAACAAACTCTAACTATTTTCCGAGTAAAATAGTCAGATTAAAACTAAATCAATAGAACTATATCGGAATTAAATAATTCATTTCGATTAAATGCGGGTTAAAGCTTGAAAATCAAGCAATACGCTACTGAATTCAATCGCATTGGTGTAAAATCGTTTTCTTTTTTCGTGATGTGAATTTAGACATGGCTAAAGTTGACCTTTTTGCGATTGGCAATGCCCTCATTGACCAAGAATTCAAAGTATCTGATGAATTTCTTTTAGAGCAAAATTTGCAAAAAGGTACTATGCAGCTTACAGATGGGGAAACTCAAGCCCGTCTATTTCAAAACTTAAAAAATTCTCAAGAATATAAAGGTCAAGCCTCTGGGGGATCTGCAGCTAACTCAACAGTGGCTTTTAGTGCCTTAGGTGGTCAAGCGTTTTATGGATGCCGTGTCGGCAATGATGATCTTGGAGCGTTGTACTTAAAAGGTCTAAATGATGCAGGAATACAAACCTCTGAACGTTCGATCAGTGAAGGCGTAACTGGGACTTGCATGGTTTTGGTCAGTCCTGATTCAGAACGTACCATGCATACTTTCTTAGGTATTACAGCTGAACTCAGTAATGAACAAATTGATTTTGAAGCGCTAAAAACCGCTAAATGGTTATATATAGAGGGTTACCTTTCTACGAGTGATACAGCACGAGCTGCCGTAAAGCAAGCGCGTGCAATTGCGAAAGCAAATAATGTCAAAATTGCGTTAACGCTCTCTGATCCTGCTATGGTGCAGTATGCGCGTACAGGCTTGGACGAATTATTAGATGATGGTGTAGATGTTCTATTCTGTAATGAACAAGAAGCATTGATGTATACACAAACTGATGGCTTACAAAATGCTCTTGCTGCACTTAAAAAATTAAGCTCTACCGTCATTATTACGCTTGGAGCAGACGGCGCTCTTGTAGCAACGGAATCAACTGAACTTCAAGTGAAAGGACGTAAAGTTGTTGCTTTAGACACGAACGGTGCTGGTGATGCTTTCTCTGGTGCATTTTTATATGCATTAAATGCTGGTAAAGATTTACAAACAGCGACTGAATTGGCTATTTTAATCTCAAGCCAAGTGGTTGCTCAATTTGGTCCACGTTTAGACGTAGCTGATTACGCTAAACTTCTTAAAGAATTTCAAATAGAAGTCGCATAAAATGAATAAAATTTGCATGACTGAAGACATTCCTGAAAGAGAATCTCGATCTTTTGAAACTGAAAATGGCGACAACATTTTCATTACGCAACGAGATGGTTGCTTCTATGCGTATCAAAATGTATGCCCACATTTGCAAGTTGAGCTCGAGTTTCTTGAAAATCAATTCTTAGATCGTGATCAAGAGTTCATTGAATGCTCTACTCATGGTGCGTTATTTGATGTAGAAACTGGTGTGTGCATTTCAGGCCCCTGCCAAGGTGAATCTTTAGAAAAAGTCGAGATTAAAGTTCATTCTGATGGTGGAATTTACTTAGAATCTTAAGTCATGAGGTGAATGACATGCTGGCATTTTTAATGGAAATTGATTTAATGCCATTTCATATGTGCGTGTTTGCATTGCTAATGCTCAGCATGGCTGAAACCTTAGGCTATTTTGTTGGCTTAAGACCTAGTCAATTTATAAAAAAATTAACACCTTATTGGCTTATTCGCCTTCCTTTGCTTCAAGTTAAATTTTCCAAAGTTCTCATTCTTGTTTTTTTTCTGATCAATTTTAGTTTTGCTGGATATTTTCTTCAGCTCATTGTATTTGCAAGCCAGAAAACCTTTCTAGCTTGGTACTATGTTTTATTACCCGCTTTAATTATCGCAATCTTCTTTACGGTATTTATGATTCATTGTTTGGATCAAGTAATCAAACCCAAATACAAATCAGAGCACTCAAATTTGCTTGGTCGACTAGCAACTGTTTCTAGTGGTAATGCACGACCTGGTTTCTCTGCTCAAGCACGCGTTCGCGATGAATTCGGTCAATTACATTATGTACAAGTTGAACCAGAGTTTGGGGAACTTGAATTTCAATCTCAAATCCTCCTGATCCGTGCAAAAAGATCTCATTTTATTGCTAAAAAAATTGCAAAAACAAATCAACTTTTCAATGTTGATCAGCATTAATTAGCTATTACCCCCACTTCAATTATATGCATTTGATTTGAAAATAGTTCATTCAAGGTATTTTTGACGCCTATTAAATTTAAATCCAATCAACTCAACGATTATATAAAATTGGCTTTGTTGCACAAACCTATCTGTAAAGGGTTTTTCAGCGATATAATTTTCAAATGAAGAAGCCTACACACAAAATCTACCGCACAACCAATTGGCCCGCATATAACCGAGCACTCATGAGTCGCGGAAATATTGCCATTTGGTTTGATCCTGCTACGCAATGGTATGCTCCATCAAAAGGCAAACAAGGGCGAAATCAAACCTACTCCGACGCAGCTATCCAATGCTGCTTAATGATTAAATCCTTATTCCGTCTATCTTTACGTATGGTCACTGGCTTTGTGCAAAGTCTGATTAAACTTTGCGGATTAAATTGGACCGCACCAGATTACAGTACGCTTTGTAGAAGACAAAAGCATATTGATATTGCAATCAGCTACCAAAAAAGTAGCGATGGGCTGCATCTACTCATAGACTCTACAGGCATGAAGTTTCTAGGTGAGGGCGAATGGAAACACAAGAAACATGGACCTGAATATCGTCGCCAATGGCGTAAACTTCATATTGGTATAGATGCTGAAACTCTTCAAATACGTGCTATTCAGCTCACAACCAATAATATCAGTGATTCACAGGTAATAGGTGATTTACTTGATCAGATTCCACAAGATGAGCAGATTGACTCTGTTTATACCGATGGAGCTTATGACACCAAGCAATGCCGTCAGGCCATTGCAGATCGGCAAGCGCATGCGGTGATTCCACCTAGAAAAAATGCGAAACCATGGAAAGATACAAAGAGTAGCTCGCTAGAGCGAAATGAATTACTTCGAACAATTAAACGTTTAGGCAGGACACTATGGAAAAAATGGTCAGGCTATCATCGGCGAAGTTTGGTTGAAACTAAGATGCATTGCATCAAATTATTAGGAGATAAACTCAGTGCAAGGAGTTTTGATAGCCAAGTGAATGAGATCCATGCACGTGTAGCAGTCCTTAACAGATTTACGGAATTAGGTCGACCACTTACCCAAGTTACGCCTTAAATTTGGCTCAATTAGGGGCGCTTTGCATTTCAAATCTTTGTGCAACAAAGCCTATAAAATTAATAAAATCTTTATAACCAACTATTTTAATCAGATTTAAAACCGACCAATTTAATAAGCTTTGAAACAACAATCCTATTATTTTAGTTGGAATTAAAATATTAATACCAAGTAATTTAGTCTATTTTATTTTTAAATATAACCATTTTAGTCGGATTTAATATCATTAAAAACTAAAACCACAAGCTATTGTTTTTATTATATTTTTTTATATTAAAAATATTTATGACTATGAAGTATTTATTTTAAATGAAAAAAAGATAATAATATTTAGAATAGATTTAAATAATGCATTTAAATATGATGATTAAACCTTCAAGTTTAAATAAAAATTTAATCAAAGAGATTACTTTGATTCTTATTATCAAAGTAATCATTCTTATCGTGATTAAAAATATCTGGTTTGATGCACCTACCATTCCCAAAAACTTTGACCATCAAGTCGCTGAACGAATTACGGGCAGCGAACTTAAAATGAAGGAGACACGTTGATGATTTCTGAAAGCGTGGTCGATCTATCGCGGTTTCAATTTGCAATGACCGCAATGTATCACTTTATATTTGTACCCCTCACTCTAGGTTTGGCATTTATCCTTGCCATCATGGAGACCACCTACGTCATTACAGGTAAAGAGATTTACCGAGACATGACCAAGTTTTGGGGTAAGTTATTCGGGATCAACTTTGCTTTAGGGGTAACCACTGGACTAACGATGGAATTCCAGTTTGGTACAAACTGGGCTTACTACTCACATTATGTAGGTGACATTTTCGGAGCGCCATTAGCAATCGAAGGATTAATGGCCTTCTTTTTAGAATCTACTTTTATTGGTTTATTCTTTTTCGGCTGGGAACGTCTTTCTAAAGTCCAACATTTATGTGTGACATGGTTAGTGGCTTTAGGCTCTAATATGTCAGCACTTTGGATCTTGGTTGCAAATGGTTGGATGCAAAACCCTGTCGGGGCCGCATTTAACTATGAAACCATGCGTATGGAACTGGTAGATTTTGCCGCACTAATATTTAACCCAGTGGCACAAGTTAAATTTGTCCATACTGTTTCTGCGGGTTATGTGACTGGTGCAATTTTTGTATTGGCAATTTCAAGTTATTACCTACTTAAAAAACGTGATTTGGCCTTTGCCCGTCGTTCATTTGCCATTGCTGCTATTTTCGGTCTTGCTTCGACATTATCCGTAATTTTACTGGGTGATGAATCAGGATATGAATTAGGTGATGTTCAGAAAACCAAACTCGCTGCAATTGAAGCAGAATGGGATACACATCCAGCACCAGCTGCATTCACATTATTTGGTATCCCCAATCCCGAGACGCAAACAACAGACTATGCTGTGAAAATTCCATATGTCATGGGTTTAATTGCGACTCGCTCTACAACTGAACAAGTCACAGGGATCAAAGATTTAATCGCACAACATGAGCAACGTATCCGTAATGGTATGGTCGCTTATGCACAGCTTGAACTACTTCGTGCTGGAGATCAATCACCAGAACTCAAAGCTGCATTTGACGAGACTCAAAAAGATTTGGGTTATGGTCTATTGTTGAAGAAATACACACCAACTGTAGTTGATGCTACTGAACAACAAATTAAGTCTGCAGCTTTAGATACTATCCCTCATGTTCCAAGTTTATTTTGGGCATTTAGAGCGATGGTGGCGTCAGGTTTCTTAATGCTCTTGTTGTTCATTCTTGCAACGTATGCCGTCATGAAACGTAATGCTGAAAATAAAACTTGGTTGCTCAAGTTTGCACTGATCGCCATTCCACTTCCATGGATTGCAGCTCAAACAGGTTGGTACGTTGCTGAAGTTGGTCGTCAACCATGGACTATTGGTGAAGTTTTACCAACTCACCTATCTGCATCAAGTATTAGTTCAGCGGATGTATGGGGTTCAATTTTAGCACTCGCTGCTTTCTATACAGTGCTGCTCATCATAGAAATGTATTTAATGATCAAATTCTCAAGACTAGGACCAAGCTCTTTACATACTGGAAAGTATCATTTCGAAAAACTAGCAGCAGCCAATAAGTCAACTGAGGAGATTTAACATGATTGAATATGAACTTCTCAAAATCATTTGGTGGGTATTGGTCGGCGTCCTCCTTATTGGGTTTGCTTTGACTGATGGATTTGATATGGGCTCTATGGCACTGATGCCGTTCGTCGGTAAAGATGATGAAGAGCGTCGTGCTGCTATCAACACGATTGCACCACATTGGGATGGAAACCAAGTTTGGTTTATTACGGCGGGTGGTGCACTTTTCGCAGCTTGGCCAATGGTATATGCAACAGCTTTCTCGGGTATGTACTGGGCGCTGTTACTCGTATTATTTGCTTTATTCCTTAGACCTGTTGGTTTTGACTATCGCTCTAAGCTCGAAAATACTAAATGGCGTAATGCTTGGGATTGGGGCTTATGTATTGGAGGAGCAGTACCAGCACTCGTTTTTGGTGTTGCATTTGGCAATATGTTCCTTGGCGTCCCCTTTACACTTGATGAAACTGTTCGTTCAACTTACACAGGAAGCTTCTTTGCACTTTTAAATCCATTTTCCTTGGTCTGTGGATTGGTCAGTTTGACGATGCTTGCCGCGCATGGTGGTGCATGGTTAATGTTACGCACTGAAGGGGCATTAAGAACACGCTCTGCTCAAGCTACACGATATATGGGTATTCTTTTTCTCATCTGTTTTATTGGTGCTGGTGCTTGGTTATATTTCGGCAATATCGAAGGCTACACGCTTGTAACACCTTATGATACGAATGGTGTAGCTAATCCACTTGCTAAAGAAGTACTCACTAATGCCAATCATGGCTGGATGAACAATTATTCTATTTATCCAATCACAATATTGGCACCGGTAATGGCGATTATCGGAGGAATAATTGTGGTTTTAGCATCGTCTAAAAATAAAGCGGGACTTAGTTTTCTGGGTACATCGTTCGCTGTGATTGGCACAATTCTCACTGCTGGTTTTGCCCTATTCCCATTCCTGATGCCATCTAGTATTCATCCAAACATTAGCTTGACGATGTGGGATGCAGTATCTAGCCAAATGACGCTTTCAGTAATGACTGTTGCTGCGTGTATTTTTGTTCCGCTGATCTTGGCATACACCACTTGGTGTTACTACAAAATGTGGGGTGTGATCACCAAGAAACATATTCAAGACCACACGCATAGTCTGTATTAAAACCGAATCACTGTTAGGAGATAATTATGTGGTACTTCGCATGGATACTAGGTGTGTTGATGGCATGTTTCGCGAGTGTACTTGCAGCCATTTACATGGAACAACATCAAGACTTAGATGGTGAATGAAATGAGTGAGCTTGCAATGTCAAATTCTGAAAAACGTAAATACTCATTCGCAATGATCATTTCATTTCTGATGGCATTGCCTCTCGCTACCATATTACTCATCCACCCAAGTCTGATGTTGGATGCAAGTGGTAATTACAGTCATCGTGCCATGATGCTGATTATGATTGGAATATCTGGTGGATTTATCCATGGCGTAGGGTTTATACCACGTTATTGGATATGGAAGTATTTATTTAGTCCATTTGTAGCATGGCCATTGATGATTTATGGTTACTATACTTGGCTGTTCACTTAATTTATAAAAAAGCCCTCTATGAGGGCTTTTTTATATCTGTTTATGAAATATTAAATGTTTTATTGCGTTGCAAGCCAAGTCATAAATTTTTGACGTTCCTGCTTTGAAGAATTTTTCCATACTTCAATCAACGTCTGACCAACATGAGTATTTGAATTTGTATTTTTAATGTCAGCTTGTTCCACTGTTTGAGTATTTATTGATGATGAACTTGACTTAGTCATTGGGCTAGCTTGTGGCTCATTATGCAATATCTGATTGATCGTACCGCCTAGCAAACTTTGCGAGGTCATTTGAACAATCAGATTATTTGAAATGAGTTGATTATTTTGATTATAAATTGCCAATTGAGGATTTTTGGCGAATGTTTTTGCTTGGTCCAAATCTCGTGGTGGATGAATTAAATCCAATTTGTATGACTTATTATCCTCTAGGGCTGGCAATTTCAAAGTAAGAATATCCGACTTTACGATCTCATGATTATTTAAAGGTAGTTCAAAGTATTGATTATATCGAACATTCACCAAAGGTTGATTCACATCAATTTGGTATTGTTTTTTTGATTTAAATAGTCCTGATTTAACCTCTTGATTATTCACTGAAATTACGACCAGTTCCTCTGGAACCACCAAGGTCGCCGCTGCAAAAATTTGACTGCTCAAACCCGTAAATATCAATGCAGACGCAATTTTTAATTTCATAAATAACTCAATATTAGATTGTTAGATATGACTACTATGCTACCAAGCGATGACAATTTAATGACAGAACTCGTCATAAAAAAAGGCACCGAAGTGCCTTGATATGATTTGGATTAATTAAAAGTTTTAAAACGAATCTCGTCATCAATAAACGTTTTATCTCCAGCAGGCGCTTCGATTGAACCGAGCACAAGCTGAGCACGAAGTTTCCAAGAAGCTGGAATTTCAAATGTTGAAGCCACTTCTTCATCCACAATTGGATTGTAATGTTGTAATGATGCTCCAATATTTTTTTCTGACAATGCAGTCCAAACCGCAAATTGAGCAATAGCTGTTGAATGTTCAGACCAGATTGGGAAATTCTCAGCATAAAGTGGGAATTGCTCTTGTAAACCTTTCACCGTATCTTGATCTTCATAAAACAATACAGTTGCATGACCCGCTTTAAAGCTATTGATCTTATTTTGAGTTCCCTCAAATGCTTCTGCAGGAACAATTTTACGTAAAGTTTCTAAAACGATATTCCAAAATTTGTCATGTGACTCACCAAAAAGTGTTACAACACGTGATGTCTGTGAGTTAAATGACGATGGACTTTGACGTACCGCTTCTTTAATGGTTTCTTCAATCTGAGTATTGTCTAAAGAAACATTCTTACCAATTGCATAGATGGTACGGCGATTTTTAATTTGATTTAGAAAAGACATAACTTATTCCTTATTTTTAACATTCATTGTGTGCTAACGATGATGCTATCTTATTCATATTACGAAACCTTTTCAGCCTTATCTTTATAACAAAGTGTTCTATTTTTGGAACAAATTGCATATTTAATGTATTGAGTCAAAAAATTCGGCTTTCTCATATTTGAATAACTTTATGAATTTTAAGTATTTATAAAAAAAGCTCCGTATAAGGAGCTTTTTAAATTAACCCAAGAATAATTATTTTTCGTTATCGAATAATGCAGCGACAAATGATTTTGCTGAGAACGGTCTCAAATCATCAATCTTTTCACCTACACCAATAAATCGGATTGGCACATGTGTACGGCTCGCAATATTAAATAGCACACCACCCTTTGCCGTACCATCCAATTTAGTAATAGTAAGACCCGTTAAACCTACAGCTTCATCAAACATTTCAACTTGGTTAATCGCGTTCTGTCCTGTGCCAGCATCCACAACAAGCATCACTTCGTGCGGTGCAGTCGCATCAATTTTTTGCATAACGCGTTTTACTTTTTTGAGCTCTTCCATCAAGTGACCTTTGTTATGCAAACGCCCTGCGGTATCTGCAATCAATACATCGATCCCTTTCGCTCGTGCACTTTCAAAAGCATCAAAAATTACAGAAGCACTGTCTGCACCATGACCTTGTGCAACGACATGAATATCGTTACGTTCACCCCAAATTTGTAGCTGTTCAGTCGCCGCAGCACGGAAAGTATCGCCTGCCGCGAGCATGACTTTTTTACCTTCGCCTTGCAATCGTTTTGCGAGTTTACCAATCGTGGTTGTCTTACCTACACCATTTACACCTACAACCAAAATCACATAGGGATTTTTATTCGGATCGATATGTAACGGTTTGACACGTGGTGCTAATAAAGCAACTAATTCTTCTTGAAGAGCTTTATAGAGAGAATGAGAGTAGATCAAATCGCCACGCGCAGTTCTTTCAGTCAAATTGGCAATAATTGTTTTCGTCGCCTCTACCCCAATATCTGCGACCAATAATTGCTCTTCAACTTCTTCGAGCAGCTCATCATCAATCTCTTTACCACCGACTAGAATATTCATCATTCCATCAGCTAAATTTTTACGAGATTTTGATAAGCCTTCTTTCATACGACTGAAGAAACCACCTTTCGGTTTTGTTTCTTCAACGGCCGGCACCGTTTCCAGCTTTTCTACTTCATTGTTTTCGATAATAGGCACATTAACGGCCGGGAGGCTCGGTAAGGTGACATCGTCATCACCAATATCCGCATCAATCAAGAATTTATTTTGCTGTTCTTGCATGCCGATTCCTTGAAAAGCATTGCGATTAAAAGAATGGAGTTTAGCATAGATTGCTTTAAATTCACGATCTGCAATTACTTTTAAAACGATCAACCAAATTGCAACAGTTCAATCTTGAATAAATATACGACATCATCAAGAATAATTTTAAAGTCATTATTCGGATTAATTGTGTCTCTCAGCCGGCTCAAATTCTCTCTGCAACTCATTTTAAAACAGACAATCATCATTGCTGCGATTACATCAGCACCGATGATGACATTTGCAAATCAGCAAACTGCTCAACTCTCTCGAAACACCGTCGAAACAACACTGGATAATGGTTTAAGAGTCATTATTAGAGAAGATCACCGCGCACCTGTAGTAATTAGCCAAATTTGGTATGCCGTCGGCAGTAGTGACGAGTCAGGGAATTTACTCGGCATTTCACACGTACTAGAACATATGATGTTCAAAGGCACTAAAAAAGTACCGAATGATGAATTTACACGCCTTAGTCGAATTTATGGTGGTAGTGTCAATGCATTCACATCCACAAATTACACCAATTACTATCAATTCTATCCTAAAAAATATCTTCCACTGGCATTAGAGTTAGAAGCGGATCGAATGCAAAATTTAGTTCTGCGCCAAGAAGATTTCGAACCCGAAATTAAAGTCGTGATGGCTGAACGACGGCAACGAACAGAGGATAATCCTCGAAACCTTGCTTTTGAAAGATTTAAATGGATTGCATATCCGACCAGTCACTATCGCCAACCAGTGATTGGCTTAATGAAAAATCTGAATAACATTCAATTGAATGATTTAAAACAATGGTACGAAACTTGGTACGCACCGAATAATGCAACCTTAGTCATTATTGGGGATGTTGATCCTGAACAAACCATTCGAGATGTCAAAAAATATTTTAATAAGATTCCCAAAAAATCAGTTCCTGAACGAAATGATGTGCTTGAATTTTCAAGAATTGGATATCGCTTCATGGAGCAATATCAGGCTGTACACGTACCCAACTTATTTATGTCTTGGAATGTCAATTCCATTAAAACAGCAAAAAATCCTCAAGACGCCTACGCTCTAACCATTATTCAAAATCTATTGGACGGCGGAATTTCAGCACGCTTACAAGAGAGACTGATCCGAGATAAGCGAATTCTGACCTCAATTAATGTGAGTTATGATCCATATAATCGTGGGGATAGCCTATTTTTAATCTCTGCCATACCAGCTGAAGGTATCAGTCTAGAGCAAGCGCAAAAACGCATACAGCAGGAACTTGATTTATTCAAATCAGAATTAGTGAATGAAAAAGAACTCAATCGGGTCAAGGCGAATTTCGTTTCCAATTTAGTGTATAGCCAAGATGATATTATTGGGCAAGCTCGACTCATTGGTTTGCTCAGCATTAATGATCTAGACTATCGCATGATTGATCAACTCCCTGATTACTTCGATAAAGTCACACCGCATGATTTACAACGCATTGCCAATATTTATTTTAATCGTGACAATTTGAGCGTTTTACATCTTTATCCTGAACAGAAAAACAATAACTAGGCGTTTTATGAATTATTTGTCTTCTCTATTTTTAACGAGTGTGTTATTTAGTGCCATGTTGAGTTCACTGTCGCATGCAGAGGAACTTATAGAAGCGGAACCAATTGAACAGATCATTGAAGAAGATCCCAGTGGTCTAAGCTCGATTAAAAACTTGTTAAGCTTAAAAGAGATCACAAAATCTTCCCAAAATTATAAAGCGCCTTTTGTTCAAGAACTTAAAAACTCTTTAAATGTACGAACCTTATTTGTCGAAACGAATGATCTGCCAATGGTCGACATTCAAATTACATTCAATGCTGGTTCTGCACGAGATGAAGTCATTGGTCAAGGACTTTACGGTATATCCAATATGGCAGCTCGCCTTATGCTTGAAGGAACAGATCAGCTCAGTGCAAAACAGATTACCACCACATTTGAGGGATTAGGCGCCAAATATTCTTTCAATGCCTATCGCGATATGTTTGTTGTCCGACTAAGAGTGTTAAATGATCCTGAAAAATTTGACCCTGCATTGAACTTACTACTGCATTTAATCAAACATGCCACCTTCAAACAATCAGGCATTAATCTCGCGCTCAGTAATACTCAAATTGGGCAAAAACAACTTCAAGAGAATCCATCCAGACTAATGTCAATACAACTGTACCGTATGCTGTATGGGGATCATCCATATGCTCAACCAACAGCTGGGACAGTAGGTAGTTTAAAAAAAATTACGCCCGAATTACTCAAAGAATTTAGAGATCGATTGCTTGTCGCTCAAAATTCCAATATAGCAATTACAGGACAACTCACTCAAGATCAAGCTCAACAGATCTCAGAACTGATCAGTATCAATTTACCGCAAGGGCAAAGACAACCTGACCTTCCAACTCCCGTTAGTGAATCAGGTTTTAAAATTTCAATACTAAAACGCGAAAGCCTACAAGCACATGCATTATTGGGTCATTTATCTTTAGAACGAGCACATCCAGATCGTGCCGCTTTGGAAGTTGCCAACAGAATGTTTGGTGGTGGGAGTTTTAATTCAATCTTATCAAAAGAGTTACGAGTTAAACGAGGACTCACCTATAGCGCATCGAGTACGCTGACTACACCACAGGTACCTGGCGTTTTTAGTTTTGGATATGCGACACAACAAGACCAATTGCTCGAAAGCTTAAAGCTCGCACATCAAGTATTCATTGACTTCAAAAAACAGCCTATTACTGACTCTTTGCTTAAAGAAAATAAAGAAAGTATTCTTCGGTATTTTCCAATGACCTTAAATAGTAATGCAAATATTAATGCCCAAATCGCATCAATTGGTTTTTACGGACTTAATTCCAATTATCTGAATGAGTATCAGGAGCAGATTCGAAAATTAACTCGCCAAGATATTCAAAATGCAATACAAAAACATTTACACCCCGATCAAATGACTGTTATTGCTGTCTCTGACCGTGTCACTGCCAAGGAGATCGAAGAAATACTGAATCAAAATCTTGGGCTCAATCTGAATAAGATTGAAAACTAATCCAACTTTTCAATCGCTGGATAAATTTTTATATGAGCATTCTCGATATGATAAGCATTCAGCAAACGATAAAATTCAATATTTTTAATCTTAGGTTTTGCAAGTAACAAATTTGCCATTTCATGCGTTCGCTCTAAACGATTTTGAGCCGCGAGCGCTTGAACTTGTTCAAAGTGGGCTGAATTAATTGGACGATTCAGTGCAATACTAGAGACAATAAGAATAAAAAGTACAATGCCTATGATGAAAGCATTTTGAATCTGCTCAATATTTAATTGTGAGAAAAGATCAGACGAAATTTTTTTTAAATGGAGCATGTACAACCTCGGATTAGCTTAAGTGTAATCCGAGATGCTTTAAAAATATAGTGTTAACGTTGATTTAAAGAAGAACCATTATGCAAAAAATGGCGCTTATTCACCTTTAAGAGACTACATTCTGCACAACACCAAAATATAAGATAGCAGCGATCACCGCGAGTACGATAAAAATAGTGAAAACACTTAAACCACCTTCAGCATCATCAGGGTGTTCTTCGTCAATGACGGCGATACGTTTTAATTCGCCGTCATAGTAGCGATAAAATTCAGCTTTCGCTGCAGGATCAAGCGTCTGCGTATAATCATGCACACGTTTACGCTGCTCTAAACAGTAGTGACCTAAATGGATTTCTTGATGAAAAATTGCTTCATCAAGTTGTTTTTTATGATGATGTGCAAGCGCAATAATATCGGATGGCTCTGGTGGATTGCCAAATGTGAAACCATCAATGGTATTAGTCATAAGTCATTCTCCTTTATAGTTATTTACAGTTTTATCATAAACCCAATATAAAATGATTAAAGTTTAATCATGTAAGTATTTTTTAAAAGATTTATCTTGAAAATTTATTTGACAATTAACGCAAATTGTAATATTAGTTTAATATTACTTTGTTATATTCCATTTTGACCTAATTTAGGTCTTTATAACTGTAGTACTAATCATAATTAGAATAAGGAGTTTTATATGATTAAACAATTCTCTCAACAAGACCTCGAACATATGTATTCAAATGCTGTAAATACCATTCAATTTGAAATGAATTTTACAGACGCAGTTTCAGAACTTGAGAATGCAGCACGTGCGGGTCATGGTAAAGCAGCGATGTTTCTAGCTGAACTCTATCTTCAAGGTTTCCGTGTAGAACGTGATTCTTTGAAAGCACAGTATTGGCAAAACATGGCCACAATGCAAGCATAAATAAACGTCACATTAGTGGCGTTTTTTTAGCTCTTTTATTTACATATTTGCTTACCAAACTTTAAATTAATGCAACTAAACTTTAAGAAAAAATCATTAGACTGAACTTATCATCATTGGTAATGAATCATCGAACGATCATGAACACCTTTGTACAGTTGCAACCAAATTCAAAGCATTTTTTACTCAAAGTTAATATCCTTAAAACCATGATGTATTGTGGAGTACTGTGGGGACTGTACAATCCAGAACATCAAGGTTGGGCCATTCGATCAATCAATCAAGAATACATATTCCCCTTCTGGCTCAACTCAGTCCAGGCTTTACATTATGCAAAAATTCACTGGCCGCACTATCAGCCTCGAAAAATAACGTCTGATGATTTTAAAAATTCACTACTCCCAACCCTAACGCGACTAAAAGTCACACCTGCCCTGTGCAATCATCGAGATCGCCACTTTAAGCTTACTATTCCACACATGCAGATGCTATTTTTTCAAAATCACTTGAGCCCATCTATTTAGCAGAAAATTCTACTAAAACAATTGTAAAGATTTAAGATTTCAGTTATTAACTTATACATGGACGAATAACCAACAAGAGGAACCTTTATGACAACAGTAGCTCAAGTCCTACAAAATAAAAACAATTCAGAAATCTCTACCATCACACCTGATGCTACGGTTTTAGAAGCAATCACACTAATGGCAACAAAAGGTATTGGTGCCGTTGTTGTCGTACAGGATGAAAGACTTGTTGGAATTTTATCTGAACGGGATTACACGCGTAAAATTGCACTTATGCAACGTACATCAGACTTAACTACAGTCTCAGAAATTATGACTGGTACAGTTTTATCTGTAAGTAAAAGCAACACCGTAGATGAGTGTTTAGATTTAATGACAGAACGTCATATTCGCCATCTGCCAGTATTAGAAGACGATAGACTCGTCGGAATTGTATCAATTGGTGACTTGGTTAAAGCCGCGATGGAAGACCAAAAAGTATTAATTGAACAACTTCAACAGTATATTTCAGGATAAAAATAAGCTCCCATCTCGGGGGCTTTTTTTGATAACTCCATCATGATCTCAATTTTGGACAATTGATTGAAATTAGTCATCTTTTACAATGATTTTCTTTTATTGAGTCATTGAACTATTTAAACAGCATCAGTAAAGTCATTACATTATGGAATTTTTTGCCTAAGGACTGATGATGTATAAAAAGTTATTGTGTTACACCGCTTTATTTGTAACTGCTTCCACTTATGCATCTGAACTTGAACCAACGATAAAGAATCAAATAGAGCTGCTAAAAAAAGCAAAAACATATCAAAAAAAGACGCTCATCACCCCTGCATGTAATACCTATAAAAAAGCCTACATGATGGGATATTTAGGGGCTGATCAAGATATGAAAAATCCAAGAAAAAACAAAGAATTTGTTGAAGCAGCCCTGCAAACTTCTGCCTGTTATACAAATTTGAGTTATACAGAGCAACCTCAAAAATGGCTCGAAGGCACTGTAACACTATTTAAGTTAAAAAATTATTTTGCAGTCCCAAATTTAGATGGCCGACTTAAAGAAATTCAAGATGAAATGATGTCGATCGCAGAAGTGCTATATTTCAAAAAAAATGCTGACTATCGCAATCCCTCTTCTGAAGTGACCAATGCTTGTGCTGCATCTGAAATTGGCTTCAAGATTGGTTATTTAGGTGATCCTGATAAAGCTAAAGATCCTGCATTCAATGCAACATACGTACAACATGGTTTATTTCATGCCGCTTGCGTTTCTCTACTTCCATCCAAGGCTAAATCTGAGAATCCAGCATTTACGAGTTATTTGTCTTACGCAATTTTAAAAGAACTTGCCACCAAATATGACAGCAAAAAAGCACACGAACTAAGTGCACCAGCTGATGAAATAATGAAAACCATGGTTCAAGCTCAACAAGCTCAACAAGCTCAACAAGCTCAACAAGCTCAACAAGCTCAACAAGCTCAACAAGCTCAACAAGCGACTGAAACACCTGTTCAAGATCTTTCAATCGAAACGCCGCTCATTCCAATTGAAATTTCCTCCTTTGAAAATATTCTTACGCCTTTGAATGAAGAACCACCAGAAATGTAATTAAAAAAACCAGCCTAAGCTGGTTTTTTTATGTGTTAATTTAAACCTAATTTTTCTGCCACATAGTCCGAGTCTTTATCACCTCGACCTGATAAATTCACAACAACAATGGTATCTTTGGACAATTGTGGAGCTTCGCGTATCGCCCAAGCAACAGCATGTGAACTTTCTAATGCAGGCACAATCCCTTCAACTCGAGATAGAGTCATGAATGCATTCAGACATTCTTCATCAGTTGCTGTTGAGTACTCAACACGACCAATATCTTTTAAGAAACTGTGTTGAGGCCCCACACCAGGATAATCTAATCCAGAAGCAATTGAATGCACAGGTAATGGCTCGCCATTTTCATCTTCCAGTACATAACACGCCATACCATGAAGTTGACTTGGTTTACCTAAAGTTAGTGTTGCCGAATGTTGATCAGTATCTAAACCATGTCCTGCTGGTTCAACACCAATCAATTTCACACTACCATCATTAAGGAATGCACTGAATGCTCCCATTGCATTTGAGCCACCGCCAACACAAGCAACTATATAATCAGGATATTTGTTAAATCTGTCTCGTGATTGAACTTTAATTTCATCACCGATAATTGCTTGGAAATCACGCACCATTTTAGGAAATGGATGTGGACCAACGACTGATCCGATGGCATAAATAAAGCTATCAGGGTCTTTCAAATACTCTTCGAAAGCACTATCAACAGCATCTTTTAATGTTGCTGTTCCACGAGTGACTGAGATTAGATTCGCACCCAAAATTTTCATTTTCACGACATTTGGATGTTCTTTTTCAATATCAACTTGACCCATATGAATTTCACATGGGATACCAACCAAGGCACAAGCGGTGGCTAATGCGACACCATGTTGACCTGCCCCAGTTTTAGCAATGACTTTTTTCTTGCCCATGTATTTAGCAAGTAAAGCTTCACCCAAACAATGGTTAATTTTATGTGCACCTGTATGGTTCAAATCTTCACGCTTCAGATAAATTTGAGCACCGCCCAATTGTTCTGAAAGTCGTTTGGCATGAAATAAAGGACTTGGACGACCTACATAATGCGCAAAGAGCTCTAAAAGCTCATTTTGAAATTCAGGTGTTTTACGAATTTCTTCATAAGCAACATTGATTTCATCCATTGCTGCTTTTAAATGAGGTGGAATTCATTGACCACCATATTCACCAAAAAAACCTTCTTCATTTGGCAATGCCACACCATTGATTTGATAGCTCATATCAAGATCCTTTAGATGAATATAATTTAAAAAAGTTAGCGCGAGAGGAATTTAGTCATATCTTCAATGCCTTTTAAAGTCATTGGATACATATGATCTTCAAATAATTCTTTGATCATTCCTATCGTTTGAGTGTAATGCCAGTAATTCTCAGTTTCAGGATTCAACCAAGCCGTCTTTTCATAATGCTGGCGCAAACGACGCAGCCAAATTTCACCCGACTCTTCATTCATGTATTCGACAGAACCACCAGCAGATTTTAATTCGTATGGCGCCATACTTGCATCACCAACAACAATCACTCGATAATCTTTACCATAGGTATTAAATAAATCTAAGGTATTCATTTTTGTCGAAGTACGGCGATGATTGTCTTTCCACACGTAATCATAAAGACAGTTATGGAAATAGAAATATTCTAAAGTCTTAAATTCTGTTTTGGCTGCACTAAACAGTTTTTCACATTGTGCAATATAGGCATCCATAGAACCGCCTACATCGAACAACATTAAAACTTTAATTCGATTACGACGCTCTGGCACCATCTGTACATCAAGAATTCCCTGCTTAGCCGTTTCGCGAATCGTTTGATCTATATCAAGCTCTTCTTCAGCACCTTGACGCGCAAATTTTCTCAGACGACGCAACGCCATTTGCATATGACGTGTTCCCAAAATTTGATCATCATCAAGATTTTGGTATTTACGTTGTTCCCACACTTTCACCGCAGATTTTTTACGTCCCGGCCCTCCAATTCTCACCCCCTCTGGGTGATCACCAAAAGCTCCAAACGGTGAAGTGCCACCAGTGCCAATCATACGATTACCACCTTGGTGTTTTTTATGTTGCTCACGCAAACGCTCTTCCAGCATTTTCATGAGCTCTTCTAAAGAACCTGCTCTTTGTAGTGCTTCACGTTGCTCTGGCGTTAAGTGTTTTTCAAGGAGTTCTAAATCAAACCATTCTTTAGGAAGTTGATTAACTTTACTGAGTAAATCATCTACATCAAAGGTTTGAATGCCCTGAAAATAATCCTTCATAGCACGATCATACTTATCGAAGTAACGCTCATCCTTGACCATGACTGTCTTCACAAGCTGATAAAAATCATCTTGATCTGCAAAAACCAAACCTAGACTAATTGCTTGATTTAAATCAATCAGCTCGCGCGTCGTTACGGGGATTCCGTATTTTCGCAAGGTGTAAAACAGTCTTACGAACATAGTATCACCTATCGACGAGTCATAAATGCGAGGCGCTCAAGTAGCTGCACATCTTGCTCATTTTTGATGAGCGCACCATACAGCGGTGGAATTGCTTTTGACTTATCATGGTTTCTTAAAATATCTTCAGGCATATCATCAGCCATCAATAAGCTTAACCAATCAATTAATTCAGAAGTTGAAGGTGGCTTCTTAAGACCAGGTATTTGGCGAAGCTTAAAGAAGACCTGAAGTGCCTCACTGACCAATGTCGTTGAAATTCTTGGAAAATGAACTGCAATAATTTCACGCATGGTCTGTTCATCTGGGAATTCAATATAATGAAAGAAACAACGGCGTAAAAAAGCATCAGGAAGTTCTTTTTCATTATTTGAAGTGATGATCACAATTGGACGCTGTGTTGCAGTAATTGTTTCACCAGTTTCATAAACAAAGAATGACATTTTGTCTAGTTCATGAAGCAAATCATTTGGGAACTCGATATCTGCTTTATCAATCTCATCAATTAATAAAACGCAACGCTCTTCAGAGGTAAATGCTTCCCACAATTTACCTGGTTTAATATAGTTTTTAATATCATAAACACGCTCATCGCCCAATTGACTATCGCGTAATCTTGAAACGGCATCGTATTCATAAAGACCTTGTTGAGCCTTCGTCGTTGATTTGATATGCCAAGTAATCAGTTTTAAACCCAGGCTATCAGCAACTTGTTCAGCCAATAATGTTTTACCTGTACCTGGCTCACCCTTCACTAGAAGAGGCTTTTGCAACGCTCGAGCGGCCTTCACAGCAAGCTTGAGACTATCTGTGGCGATATATTGATCTGTACCCGTAAATTGATGTGCATCAACAGACATAATGAAACCTTATTTTTTTATTTGGATAATTAAAGTGGTGGTGTCTTCACTGACGATGTGTGTCTCGGATTCTTTTGTTTAGAAGCGTACTTAGACCAGAAATAACCTGCCAATAACCCTAAAGCAATAACAAAGGCAATCAATGAGAAATTGGACCAGATCAACGGTGAATCTTTTGTTAAAACCCCAAAGATCAAACCAAAAGTTGCAGGTGCTAAGGCGGAATTAGGACCTTCAGAAATCGTTGGTGTTGCCAAAATAGCAAACACAAAAATCCAAGTCACTCCACCTAAAGGTGAAGGTAGGCGTTTCGCTATGCCGTACCAACACCACAGAATAATCAAAGTTCCGAGAATATAGACGGTAATTGCAATGTTATATTCTGGAATTGAATCCAACATTGAAACAAACTGATCCCATCCTCCAACTTGATTATCACGCACCGCGTAGTCCCTCTGGCTCTACCGCATTAGGATTGATCAATCCTTCAGGCGGCAATTGTAAAAAGAATCCTTTCGTCTGAATAGAATCCATCACATGTAAAACATTTGCACGCGCTAATTTGCGTTCTGCATGTAATTCCAGTGACATCACAAATGTCGCTCGGCCAAATGCATTTTTCATTGCTTCAGATAATACTGATAACGGATCAACAGCTTCTTGGTTTTCCGCTTGTTCAGGACGCGCAACGTAAATATACATTTCGTCTTTCTTACTAGATTTGTAGATTTCACACCACATGATTCAAACAACACCTTTTAAACTCAAAGCAAAGCATACATCAAAAAAAACGGCGAAACATTAGCGTTTGTTAACGCATCAGTCTAGTTTAGGATGACTGGTAATTCTTTAATCAAATTTTGAGAGAAGTCATTCATTGACTTTCATTTGCATACTCAAATATTGTGCATCTTTATGAAGCAACTCAATTAATGGCTTCGTCAGTAAATCATAACGCCAACCGAGTAAATATTGAGGTAAATCTTGTTCATCGCCATGAAAAACAACATGCTGATATAAAGCCCCGAGCCATTTTTTTCGCATTAACACTTCTTTAGGAATCACCAATTCTTCTGCAAGATTACTAATCATGTTATCAACATCATGGGTAATATCTTTGGATGAATGTTTAATTGGTCGAGCAATTCGTAATGGCCATTCTTCCATTGGGGGCAGCAACGCAATAATATCCAAAATCGTTTTACCGTGCTCACGAACCACATTCGGACGAATATTTTTAACTTGGGATAATTGGAAGGTATTTTTTGGATTTTTTTCCACCAAATCAATCATAGTGGCATTTTTCAGAATAAAACTTCGAGGCTGATTTAAAGCCTTCACCATTTCTTCACGCCAAACACTGAGCAATTGTAGCTGCATTAACTGCTTTCGAGAGTGTCTATAATTTCCGACATCTTCGTATAGTTTCTCTTTCGGCGTTTCTGTCGCAATCTCGAGCGTGAGGCTCTTACAGTCCTCTAGTACATACTGATAATGCCCTTTTTTCTCTAATTCATTTTTTAGCGCATCGGCTAAATCCATAATATATAAGACATCATTTGCTGCGTATGCTTTTTGCTCTTCAGTTAAAGGACGTGCAAGCCAATCTGAACGTGTTTGATCTTTATCAATTTCTATATTTAAAATTTCTTTAAGCGCATTTTGATAACTGACCTGTAATCCGTGTCCGAGAAAAGACAAAGCCACCTGAGTATCAAATACATTATTAAGATGATTACCTTTTGAATAATGGTAAATCAGATCAATATCTTCACCACAAGCATGGAAAATATTTTGCTTTGCAGCAAAAACTTTAGGCCAGAAACTCGAAAAATCTAGACGTGTACCGTCTAATAAAAACACCTGATCTGCGACATTGATTTGCAAGACACCCAATTTTGGCCATAGTGTATCAACTTTGATAAATTCAGTATCTAAACCATAAACATCTTGTTGACTCATTAGTGTCAAAACATGCTCGAGTTCTTTTTGCTCTTGAATAAATTGAAACATCATAAAAAACAATGTGCTAGATTGGTATCGAGATGTATTTTAGCTTAAATTATCAATTTTAAATATAAATTTTCAATTAAAGCGTCAAGCAAATCTATGTATACGCTGTAAATAGTTATAAAACATGAAAAATTTAATATTTTTTTCGACTAAAAAACAATTCAGAAAAGTGAGATTTCTCTAATCAAAAAAATAAGCACAATTTGTGCTTATTTCATTTGCATACGATTATGAACTGCTTGGCTTAAGGTGTGACTATCGACATACTCAAGCTCACCCCCTTGTGGTACACCTTGAGCAATACGCGTCATTTTAAGATTCAAATGACGTGTGGCTTCTACCAAATAATGTGCCGTAGCCTGCCCTTCAACCGTTGCATTGGTAGCGAGAATAACCTCTGCTACCTGACCTTCAGCTAAGCGTTGAACCAACGCAGGTATGCCAACCTCTTCAGGCCCTATACCGTCTAAAGGAGATAAATGCCCACCCAATACATGATATTTGCCTCTGAAACTTCCACTTTGCTCAATTGCCATCACATCTGCAGGAGACTCAACCACACAAAGCAAGGCATCATCACGGTCTTGCGACAGACAAATGTCACACACCTCATTCTCAGTCAATGAGTGGCAAATAGAACATTCATGGATATGATCAGCGGCATCGCTAAGTGCTTCAGATAATGCCAAAGCACCTTGCTTATTCTTCATGATCAAATGCAACGCCATGCGCTGAGCCGATTTAGGCCCAACGCTTGGTAAAATTCGCAGTGCTTGGACGAGCTGGTCAAACCGTTCGCTGAACACTCGGCAATATCCTTAAAATAAGCCTGACAAGCCAGGAGGTAATCCCATACCACTATTTGCTGACTTCATTGTTTCTTCTGAAATCGCTTCGGCTTGGCGTGCAGCGTCATTCATAGCAGCTGCAATCAAATCCTCAATCATATCTGGATCGTCTTGAAGTAATTCTGGATTGATTTCAATGCGTTTTACCACATTACGGCAAGTCATTGTCACTTTTACCAAACCACCACCAGCTTCAGCATGCACTTCTTTCTGTGCAAGCTCTTCTTTCGCTTTCTTGATGTTGGACTCTACTTCCTTTTGCATGCGCTGTGCTTGTTGCATAAGCATGTTAATGTTCATTTGTATACTCCGAACAAATTTAAATTAGACTAAATCAAGACCACGTTGAATGTCTGCAATAATATCATCAACGTCTTCCAAACCTACTGAAAGACGAATTAAACCTTCTGCAATGCCAGCTGCAGCCTTCGCTTCATCAGACAATTTACCATGAGTAGTCGTTGCAGGATGAGTAATCGTTGATTTTGCATCCCCAAGATTTCCAGTAATAGAAATAAATTGAGTGTGATCAATCACTTTCCAAGCAGCTTCTCGCCCACCTTTTACCACGAATGAGACGATACCACCAAAACCTTTTTGTTGCTGTTTAGCCAAATCATGACCTACATGATCCGCTAAGCCAGCAAAGAATACTTTTTCGATTTTATCGTGCTGATGAAGCCACTCAGCAATCTTTTGTGCACTTTCAGAATGAGCCTTCATACGTAGACGAAGCGTTTCCAAACCCTTTAGGAAAACCCAAGCATTGAACGGACTCATAGAAGGACCAGTTGTACGAACGTAGCCAAAAACTTCTTCAAGTAATTGATGACTACCTACGACAGCACCACCCAATGCACGACCTTGACCATCTAGATATTTTGTCGCTGAATAGACAACTAGATCCGCGCCCAATTTTAATGGTTGTTGTAGCACTGGCGTACAGAAACTATTATCAATTGCGAGTAAGGCATCATTTTCATGCGCGATATCTGCTAATGCGCGAATATCAGCAATTTCCGATAATGGATTTGACGGAGATTCTACAAATAGTAGTTTAGTTTCTGGTTTGATCGCAGCTTTCCAAGCATCTAAATCTGTTAAATCAACAAAATTGACAGTCACACCAAACTTAGAAATGTATTTTTCAAATAAGGCCACGGTTGAACCAAATACTGCGCGAGAACATACAACATGATCACCGGCCTTTAAGAATGACATCGCCACCGCCATGATCGCAGCCATACCCGTACTTGTTGCCACTGCACGTTCAGCACCTTCCATTGCAGCCAATCTTTTTTCAAACATTGCAACTGTTGGGTTTGTAAAGCGAGAATAAATATTACCGGGCTCTTTCCCAGAGAATTTAGCTGCTGCCTCTGCTGCATTTGCATATACAAATGAAGAAGTTAGAAACATCGGTTCAGCATGCTCACCTTCAAAACTGCGCGTATGACCTGTACGAAGTGCTAATGTATCAAGTTGGTATTCAATGTCGTCTTGCTGGCTCATTGCTCTAAATCAGTCCTAAAAACTGCCTTTGTGAATAATTGCCAACATTTTGAGCGCCCAAAGCATTTAAGGTCAAGGTAAAATATATAAATATCGCTTAGACTTCGTTCAAATCACATGCTTATGAGATCTTCAACCTTCATGGAACATTTAAAAACTAACTGGCGTTCTAAACAAAGCAAGTTAAAAAATTTAGGGACTCGCATTTTTTACGGTAAATCTTTGGTTTTATCTCAAGCAACGCCGTATGAAGTGATAGGTACTCATAAATCGAGTAAAATTCGATATTACGCATCTGAAAATAAAAAATATGTTGAGCCATTGGTCTTTGTCGCGCCTTTAGCGATCAAGATGGATATTTATGATCTTTATCCATACCGTTCTCTTATCAAATATTATACAGAGCAAGGTTTTGATGTGTATTTATTGGATTGGGGACACTTTAGCTATAAGGATCGCGATCTCAACTTTTTAGGTTTTATTGATGATGCAATCCCGAATTGTATCGATCAAATACGCACACACGCTAAATCTGATCAAATTTCTTTACATGGCTGGAGTATGGCGGGAATATTTGTTCTGTTGTACACAGCGCTCAGACAGCCGAACCATGTAAAAAATCTAATCGTTTTAGGTAGTCCAATTGATAGCTTTGCTTCAGGCAGTATCGGAAAGCTATATGCTAAGATGAATCGCTATCTTGAAAGAACTCGTCTACTCAAACATAAAGTTTATAACGGTCGTATTCCTAAGCGCCTCATTCACTCCCCAGGTATTTTAAATGCAATTGGATTTAAAATTTTAGATCCAAAAGGTTGGTATGAAGGCCATAAACAATTATTACTGAATCTTGATGATAAAAAACTTTTGCATGAACATGCCACTTTAGGTTATTTCCTCAATCATATGATTGATTATCCTGCTGGGGTAAACCAAGATATGTTATTCAATGTCTGGTTAAGAAATCCGCTAAAAAATGGTTATATCGAACTTCAAGATAAGAAAATCGAATTAAAAAATATAGACTGCTCTCTTATGATTGGCGCGGGTTCAAGCGATCAAATGGTCACAGCTGATGCTGTTAGACCATTGACTGAATTGACAAATAGTCGTGATGTCACGTTTACTCTTATTCCTGGTGGGCATTTAGGTTTAATGTCGAGTCAAAAAAGTGCCGATCAATTTTGGCCTGAACTTGCTCACTGGTTAGCAGAGCGTTCAACACAAATAGAGTAAAGAAAATGACGACAGTTGCATTTATTGGATTAGGCGCAATGGGTTACCGTATGGCAGCTCATTTACCCAAACACTATGAATCAGTTTTGGTATGGAATCGAAATTTCGAGAAAGCCAAACAACATGCAACTGAATATCAAACACAAGCTGTATCACTTCAAGAAGCTGCCCACGCTGATATCATTTTTAGTTGCTTACCAACGAGTCAGCAAGTCAATGAGATCATTCATCAAGTCGACATTAAACCTGGATCAATTTGGGTAGACTGCACCAGTGGCGTGCCTGATGCAGCTAAAGCACAACAAGCTTTTTTAAAATCAAAAGGTGTATTTTTTCTAGATGCGCCAGTTAGCGGACAAACTATTGGTGCTGAAAATGCGACTTTAACCTTCATGGTAGGTGGTGAAAAAGCGGCTTTTGAAGCAGCATTACCAGCAATGCAAGCCATGGGTAAACTGATTAAGCATGTAGGAGACTCAGGATCTGGTTTTGCTGTGAAAACAGTGAACAACATGCTCTTGGCTGTTCACTTATGTGCCGCTGCTGAAGGTTTTACTGCACTTAAGGCACATGGTGTGGATTTAAATGAAGCTTTAGAGTGCATCAATGCTTCAAGTGGTAAAAGTGGTGTGACTGAAAATGTATTGCCTCAACGGGTATTAAATCGAAGTTTTCCAAATACTTTTGCCTTACCGTTACTGAGCAAAGACACTGGTATCGCAGTAGACCTCATTCATCAAGCAAAATTATCCTCACCTGTCATTACGCTTACTCAAAGTCTAATTGGTGCTGCTAATGCAATAGCTGAACCTAATAGTGATTTTTCGACAGCAGTTAAAATGTACGAATCATGGAGCAAAATTACCTTAGAATAAATTTTCGCCATTGAATTCACATATAAAGCCCATATAATTGAAATGTGACAATATCAAATGTCCATTTCTAAATGAGGATACTCATGAATAAGTTTTTATTAGGTTTAATTACTGCTGTATCTGTTTCAGCTGGGGTTAATGCTTTTGCCGATACTACAAAAGAGTGTGAAAAACTTAAAGATGATTACAACATCATCTATGCATCAAAAGGCTTCTGTTTTAAAGATCCAGATACTAAGGCAAAGTTCGGCAATGAAAATTGCAATACAACTAAACCTAAGTTCTCAGAAAAAGAGCAACAAAAGCTTGACTCCATTAAGCAACGTCAGAAAGAATTGAACTGTAAATAATTCAATCTAATTACATTCTGGGAATAGTTATGGCTTACGATGATCAAAATATTTTTGCAAGAATTTTACGTGGTGAACTTCCTGCAATTAAAGTGTATGAGGATGAGCAAGTTCTTGCATTTATGGACATTATGCCTCAGGCAGATGGTCATACTTTAGTCATCCCTAAATCACCTGCCATAACTTTACTCGACTTGGACCCAAACACTGCAGCATACACAATTCAAATCGTTCAAAAAATTGCAAAAGCGATTGAAACAGCACTAGATGCAAAAGGTATAGTGTTGATGCAGTTATCTGGTGCTGCAGCTGGGCAAACCGTGCCTCACGTACACTTTCATCTTATTCCAAGTTCAATTCATGAACTGGGTAAACACGCAGCACAAATGGGTGATCAAGAGCGTATCAAGGCTTTTGCTGAGAAGATTAAAGCTGCTTTATAACAGATCCTCATAAAAAAAGGAGCTTTGGCTCCTTTTTTTTGTTTTATGCCTTTTGATTACTGTAAATTGTTTCTATCCATTTTCATGATAATGAAATAAATTCTTAATATTACTGACTTATTTGTAATGAATACTTAGCACCAATAGAGAACAGTAGTTACAAAAAAACTACTGATCATGATTATTAGGACAATAAATCAGTCTTTACTGGAGCTAGAAATGAAAAAAACACTTTGTGCATTAGCAGTTGGGGCAACACTAATTACACCAGCAATCGCAATGGCAGCCGACGTTAAAATTTATGGTCGTGCGCATGTTTCATTAGATTACCTTGATGATGGTGCTGAATACGGAGATGTTAATATTTCTTCAAACTCTTCACGCCTTGGTTTTAAAGCTGAACAAAAATTAGAAAATGGTATGACCGTATTTGGTCAAATCGAACAAGAAATTAATTTCTCATCAGGTAAAGATGGCGGTGGTACAGAGTTTGCCACACGAGATACTTTCGTTGGTTTGAAAGGTAATTTTGGTCAAGTTAAAGTTGGTCGTTTTGACAGTCCATTTAAAGTAGCTCGTGGTCCAGTCAACTACTTTGGCGATATGGTTGGTGATGTACGTAACGTAACTCGTGTTGGCGATGCAAAATTTGATGAACGTAATGCAAACACGATTGAATATAAATCTCCAAAATTAGGAAATGGTTTCAATATTTTAGCTGCTGTCTCTATGCACGACAAAACAGCTGTTGGAAAAGAGACCGATCTCTCTGATAAAGATGATAACAAAGCTTACGATCTTGCCTTAACATACAAAGAAGGTCCTATTGACTTTGCTGTTGCTTATGAACTTTTTGAAGACAATGCTTCTAATACGATTAACTCGACTAAAAAATTAGGTCGTGATGCTTTTCGTGTTGCTGGCTCATATAACATAACAGAAGACTTCAAGCTTGGTGCTTTATATCAATTCGCTCAATTTGATGACGAAACATTTGGTAAAGATTCTTCAGTTTACGGTGTTGCTGGAGAATACAAGCTAAGCCCAAAGACATCAGTTCGTGGTGAGTATTTCTACCGTGATTCGGATGCTACTGATGAAAATTCAAGCCTAATTGCTCTAGGTGTAGAACATCGTTTAGATAAAGCGGTTCGTGTCTACGCAAACGTTGCAACAATGCTTAATGATGATCAGATCAATCTAACACCTTGGAAAGAGGGTCGCAGTGCACAAGTTGCGGGTGTAGATGGTGAAAACTCTACAGCTCTTTCACTTGGTTTCCGTTACGACTTCTAAGTTCTACTTGAACCCCAAAAAGCACACTTTAAGTGTGCTTTTTTTATTAATTTAAATAAATCTATATATTTAAGTTTATTTAGTTTGATCAACATTATGTAATATTACTGTCACACATCAAACGTACCATCGCTGCAAGGTCTTTCCTGACGGCTCAAAAAGCAATAATTGGTACTATGCACTCTCTTGAAAACTTTCAACACAATTCAGACACTTACATAAATCGCGAACTTTCATTATTAGAATTCCATAAACGAGTTTTAGCTCAAGCTAAAGACCCTCACCACCCCTTATTAGAGCGACTAAATTTTTTAATCATCTTTTCTCGGAATTTAGATGAGTTTTTTGAAATACGCGTTGCTGGACTTCTAAAGCAGATCGAATTAAATCAAATAACAACCGCGCCAGACGCTATTCCCAATGAAATTATTTTAGAACAAATATCTAAAACAACGCATCATGCGGTTCAAGAACAATATCAGATACTTAATAAGGAGCTCATTCCTCAGCTTAAATCTTATGGTATCGAATTTATCCAATATCATGGAATTTTAGATAAATATACTGAATGGATTCAAAACTACTTCAGTAAATTTATTCAACCAGTAATCACGCCCATCAGTTTAGACCCTGCCCATCCTTTTCCCCGTTTAGTCAATAAGAGCCTTAATTTTATTGTCACACTTGAAGGTAAAGATGCTTTTGGTCGTCAGATTGAGCTCGCGATCGTACCTGCACCGAGAACTTTGCCAAGGGCGGTCAAAATTCCTGATGACTTATGCGAAGGTAAGCAACATTACATCCTGTTGTCGGCTATTCTGCAACAACATATCAATGACTTATTTCCAGGAATGAAGGCGACAGGATGCTACCAATTCCGTGTTACACGCAATGCTGACTTAAATTTAGCTGACGATGTAGACGATCTGGCAGTTGCTCTTAAAGATGAACTTTCTTCGCGAAGATTTGGACGTGAAGTTCGACTTGAAATTGATCACAATTGCCCAGAAACGATTAACCAATATCTACTTGAACAATTTTCTTTAGAACCTTCACAACTCTATCGTGTTCAAGGTCCTGTAAATTTAGCTCGATTATTTTCAGATTTTGATTGTCCAGATTTGAAGTTTAAACCCTATCAACCCGTGATACCGAAGATATTGAGACAATCAAAAAGTATATTTGATGTATTAAAACAACGTGATGTCCTTTTACATCATCCTTTTGACTCATTTTCACCCGTCATCAACCTGTTAAAAGAGGCTGCAAAAGACCCTAATGTCTTGGCAATCAAGCAAACTCTTTATCGCAGCGGACCAGATTCAGAGATCGTTCAGGTCTTAGCAGAAGCAGCACGAAATGGTAAAGAAGTTACTGCGATTATTGAATTACGTGCTAGATTCGATGAAGAATCCAATATCATGGTCGCCAACCTCCTACAAGAAGCTGGAGCTGTTGTTGTGTATGGCATCGTGGGCTATAAAACTCACGCTAAAATGATTCTGGTTGTTCGTAGAGAAGCAGATCATCTGAAACGGTATGTTCATTTGGGAACTGGCAATTATCATGCTGGTAATGCAAAAATGTATACCGATTACGGTCTTCTGACCACTGATGATGACATTTGTGAAGATGTCCATAAAATCTTTCAAGAATTGACAGGTATGGGAAAAATGGCAAAGCCTAAAAAGCTGTTCCATGCACCTTTTACCTTGCATGAACAGCTTTTAAAACTCATTGCCAATGAAATCCACCATGCTAAGTCTGGTCATAAAGCGCATATTATTATCAAAGTTAACGCGTTAACTGAACCTAAATTAATCGCGGCACTTTATCAAGCGTCAAATGCAGGTGTTCAAATCGATCTGATCATTCGTTCCATCTGTTCATTAAGACCTCAAGTACCACAGTTATCAGAAAATATCCGCGTCAGATCCATTGTAGGACGTTTTTTAGAACACACACGGGTCTACTATTTTCTAGATCAAGGCAATGAGAAATTATATTGTTCAAGTGCAGACTGGATGGGACGTAATTTATTTTCAAGAGTAGAAACTTGTTTTCCGATTGAAGATAAAAAACTAAAGAAAACGATTATTAAAGATGGTCTACTGAATTATCTGAACGATAATCAACGTGCTTGGGAATTAGATCAAGAACATCAATGGAACAAGGTATGCCCAACTGATGATCAAGAAATTTTTATCGCTCAAGAATATCTAACCAATCTACGTCAAATGTAGTGATCAAACATTAAGTGTGATCCACAATGTCCTTAAATTGAGCATCTACTACTTGGGCCAATGATTGAGGATCTAATCCGATATCTAGCCCTCGTTTTCCACCACTCACGTACACCTTTTTAAGAGAACTTGCCGATTGGTGAATGACTGTATTAAGTCGCTTTTTTTGAGCAATTGGACTAATCCCACCCACTAAGTAACCGGTCAGACGCTCAGCCACTTTCGGATCAGCCATTTTAAGTTTTTTACAACTGAAAGCATTCGCCGCCTTTTTTAAATTAAGTTGATGGTCCACTGGTAAAATTGTCACAAAATAATTGACATCATCTGTCACTAGAAGTGTCTTAAAAACTTCATGTACAGATAAACCCAATTTTTGAGCTGCTTCTAAACCAAAACTTTCAGCATTAGGATCATGCTCATATTCATGAACAGAATAATCTATCTTTTTGTTTTTTAGAAATTTACAAGCTGGCGTCATGATGATTTCAGGCATTTAATAATGGCATTATTATAAGAAAATATTGAATCAATTTTAAAGTTTTTCTCTCTGTACACGACAAATTTCACAGAACCCTTATCCTATCAGGATTCTGCTTTCTTAAAATTGCCAAAATTTCCTTAAACTCTTCTTTTTTC
>NZ_JBWYIQ010000020.1:0-55057 GCF_056779795.1 Acinetobacter sp. ANC_7682
CTATTCAGCTAAATCCTTGTTTTTCAACAAGTTTTAATCAACATCACCGCCGATGGATGTGCATTCTACAGTATTTCATATCCAATGCAACTACTTTTTTAAATATTTTAGATTTTTTTTAAATTATGTGTATTGAGTGGATATTTAATAATCAAATTCACATCATTCAGTATGATATTGATAAAAAATCGAACACTTTAACTTTATTAAAATTAGATTAGAATAGTCACTATTATTTAACTGACTAGAACTATGTTACTAAATGGCTATATTTAAAATCAAAAAAGCCGTATTGATCTCCCTACTGCTTTTGATGTGCAGCTTTAGCCATGCCAATTCCAACCAGAACATTTATCAAATGACTCTATCTATTTTGAGCTATGCCAAAATTTCATCTCCACAACCAGATTTATGTCTAATTGATAACACTGTGGCATTAGCAGAGTTTAATCAAACTATTCAAAAGCAAAATTCAAATATCAAAGCACAAAATATTCATGATTATGAATTAAACAAGACCAATTGTGATGTTATATTTTTCTCTAAATCTTCTCCAACAGTCGAACAAAAACTCATCCGAGAATCACTAAATAAGTCAATTCTCTCATTTTCAACAAATAATGAAGATTGCGAGGTTGGAAGTGTTTTCTGTCTCTATAGCAATAAAGCAGGTATTACGAAATTTAAAGTCAATTTAGACAGTCTTGCAAAAACCAAAATCCACGTTGATCCTCGTGTATTACTTCTTGCACAGAATATGGAGTAATTCAGATGATTGATAAATTTTTTGGATTAACTTCACTCCAATCACTATTTAGAAGATCACAATTTTTAATTTTTGCGATTACTTTTTTGATCTGCACTTTAATTTTTGCAACGATTTCAATTTTTACGGTGAAATCATACGCCAATCAAAACTTAACCTTAGTGAGTCGCACAATTGCGGAACGCATTCAACCTGCTCTTGTTTTCCAAGATAAATACACTTTAGACAATATTTTACACGAGTACACACAACAACATTCAATTCGCCTTATCCAAGTATTGGATAGTAATAAAGTTAAAATCACTGAAAGCAGCAAACTGATAGATCGCCATTCAGAACTTCAAACTTGGTTTGATGGATTATTTTTTTCTAAGCCGATTCAAATTGAAGTTACTCACAATGGACAATTAGTCGGTGAGCTTCATCTATTCGGCAGTTCTCAAGATATCATTTTATTCATTATCAAGATTTGCTTAGCCTTGATCTTAGGTATGCTTTTTATGATTTTCGCCCTATGGTGGTCGGTCAATGCAACCTATCGTCATATTATGAATTCTATATCACCGATTATTCATACAGCACAATTAGTGAGTCAACAAAAAGCATATAATCTCCGCTTTCCAAAAAATGATATTCAAGAATTTCATCATCTAAACTCAGTATTTAATCAACTGTTAGAAGAAATTCAATCTTGGCACAACCAATTACAGTCTGAAAATACGCAGCTGAATTATCAAGTACAACATGATGAATTAACACAATTACCAAACCGACATTACTTTTATAAAGTTTTGTGTAACCTTTTCGATCAGCCCGATAAACGTGAAAATACTGTTTTGATTTTTATAGATAACAATAAATTTAAGTCTATTAACGATCAATATGGTCATTTAGTGGGGGATGAAGTGTTGAAAGAGATGGCAAACCGATTAAAACAAAACACTCGTCAAAATGATTTTGTCGCAAGATTAAGTGGTGATGAATTTGCAATTATCTTAAGTCCAGTCAGTCAGGTTGATCACTTAATTTCGATCGCCGAAAATCTTATAGAATGTTCTGATGAGCCATTAAAATATAACGGACAATCAATTCATTTTAGTTTTAGTCTTGGTATTGCTTTGGCTAAAGAAGCTCATAACCCAGAGGACTTAATTTCTCAAGCAGACCAAGCGATGTACAAAGCGAAGAATCTAAAACATCATTGGCACATATTTCAACAATAGAATTTTTACTGAGGATTAATACCTATGCTCAACCGTAGTTTCAAACTTTTTATCATGAGCATTCTTTGTATAGGATTAAGTGCATGCTTGGGTATGGGATCTTTAAGCTATAAACAGGTAAAAATGTTAAAACAACAAGGTTTTGTTCTCACAGAGGAAGGTTGGAGTTTAGGACTACCCGAACGACTTCTTTTCGATTTCGATCAGGCTGAAATCTCTCAAAAAAATCGTGAACAGATTCAACATCTCGCAGCACAACTACAAAAATACAATTTAAAGAAAGTCCGTATCGTCGGTCATACCGATCTTATTGGCAATCCAGATTATAATTTTAAACTTTCTGAAAGCCGTGCCCGAAGCGTAAGCACTATTTTTATCGAAGAGGGTTTTAACCCTGCTTATATCCAAACCATTGGTCGCGGTTCAACCCAACCTATTAATACTGCAAATACTGACGCTGCCCATGCAGAAAATAGACGCGTTGCTGTTATTATCGTGCCTTAAACATTCAACAAAAAAAGATCCTGATAGGATCTTTTTTTAACAGCAAAAATCAGACATAAAAAAACCGCTTAACGCGGTATATTTTATCTGACCATTTATAATGAAATAAATGGTCGGAGCAGTAGGATTCGAACCTACGACCCCCTGGTCCCAAACCAGGTGCACTACCAGGCTGTGCTATACTCCGATTACATCGGTTTGTGTTGGGGTGAATGACGGGATTCGAACCCGCGACAACCGGAATCACAATCCGGGGCTCTACCAACTGAGCTACATCCACCATCACAAAATTTGGTTCTATAAAATCAAGCGACCAATGGCGCGCCTGACAGGATTCGAACCTGTGACCATCCGCTTAGAAGGCGGATGCTCTATCCAACTGAGCTACAGGCGCATTACCCATGATTGCGAGATCATTGGAAAACCTTTGCCTTGAAGAATTGGTCGGAGCAGTAGGATTCGAACCTACGACCCCCTGGTCCCAAACCAGGTGCACTACCAGGCTGTGCTATACTCCGATTCATCTCAGCTTTTGTACCGCTCAACTTATCGTTTGATGTATCGTTCGGTACGGTGTGCATTCTAGGCGTGACGCTGGATAACGTCAACACCTATCTTCAAAAAAAATCAAAAAAACACTTCAAATGTATATTTATCAAGCATTTTGACTAATATTAACGCTTTAATGACGCACTAAAGTTTAACATTCGATCTAATGGTAATTTAGCGCGCTCTGCTAAAGCGGGATCAACATGCACTTCTTGATCACCATGTCGTAAAACATGCAAAATGCCATCCAATTCATTCATTGCCATCCATGGACAGTGTGCACAAGAACGACAAGTCGCTCCCTCACCTGCCGTAGGAGCCTCAATCAAAGTTTTATTCGGCACCATTTGCTGCATCTTATAAAAAATACCGCGATCGGTCGCAACAATCATTGTTTCATGCGGTAGTTCTTTTGCAGCCTTAATCAATTGCGAAGTACTTCCTACTGCATCAGCAACATCAATAACTGATTCTGGAGATTCAGGATGGACTAAAACTGCAGCATCAGGATAGATGGCCTTCATCTGAGCGATGCCACGTGCTCTAAATTCTTCATGTACGATACAAGAACCATCCCAGAGCAACATATCCGCTCCAGTTTTCTTTTGAATGTAACGTCCTAAATGCTGATCAGGTGCCCAAATAATTTTTTCACCTAAACTACCTAAATGCTCAATAATTTCGACAGCACAACTTGATGTCACCACCCAATCTGCACGTGCTTTTACCGCAGCTGAGGTATTTGCATAAACCACAACAGTATGATCAGGATGAGCATCACAGAACTTGGTAAACTCATCTACAGGACACCCTAGATCGAGTGAACAAGTTGCCTCTAAAGTAGGCATTAAAATGGTTTTGTTAGGTGATAAAATTTTAGAGGTTTCACCCATAAACTTCACACCAGCCACAACGAGTGTTGTCGCATCATGGTCACGCCCAAAACGTGCCATTTCAAGTGAATCTGAAACACAACCACCAGTCAGCTCCGCAAGCTCCTGTACGACTGGATCACAATAATAATGAGCAACCAATACCGCATTACGCTTTTCCAATTCGGCTTGGATCTCAGCAAATTTTTGCTGCTTTAACTCTGGTGTTAAATCTTGATTGTTAGATTCACCAATCAGGTCTAAATGAGCTTGAACAATTGCTTTCGCATCATTTGCAATTAAATTGGTTGCATCATTCATTATTTGCATCTCTATCCATAGCGCTTATCAATATAAGCAATTACACACCGATTGGATTTGACCAATCATTAAAATTTGATAAATAAAAAGCCTCAACAGGGAGGCTTAATTTATTTAAGAACGATAATCTGCGTTGATCTTGACATAATCATATGACAAATCACAGGTGTAAACCGTATCTTTGGCAGAACCACGGCCCAAATCAACGCGAATTGTAATTTCTGATTGATTCATTACTTTAGCACCAGCCTCTTCTGTGTAATCTGCCGCTGCACCACCATCTTTACAGATCTGGACATCATCTAACCATACTTGAATTTTGTCGACATTTAAATCTGGGACACCAGCATAACCAATTGCAGCCAAGATACGCCCCCAGTTAGGGTCAGAAGCAAAGAACGCTGTTTTTACCAAAGGTGAATGTGCAATACTGTAAGCGATATCACAACACTCTTGCGTATTTGCACCACCTTCAACTGAAACAGTTATAAATTTGGTTGCACCTTCACCATCTCGAACGATCAACTGAGCCAAGCGCTTCATGACACGTGTAAGTACATCTAAAACAACAGAGTAACGAGCATCTTTTTTAGATGTAATTTCAGCACCACCTGCTTGACCAGTTGCTGCAAAAATACAAGAGTCATTAGTAGATGTATCACCATCAATTGTGATGCGATTAAATGATTGTTCAACCGTGGTTTTTAGTAGTTTTTGAACCAATTCACGAGCAATAGGCGCATCTGTCGCTACGAAGGACAACATTGTTGCCATATTAGGACGGATCATTCCTGCACCTTTTGAAATACCCGTCATTGTATAAACAACCCCGTCAATTTCAAATTGTTCAGAAGCGCCCTTAGGCAAAGTATCGGTCGTCATAATACCTGATGCTGCCTGAGGCCATACATCATCTTCAAGACTCTCAAATGCTGGTTTTAGCCCAGCAATCAAACGCTCCATGGGTAATTGTTCACCAATTACGCCTGTTGAGAATGGCAAAACCTCGTTCTCATTTACACCAGCAATTTTGGCAAATTCAGCACAAGTGTCCTTTGCATTTTTCATACCTGTAGGACCAGTACCTGCATTCGCATTGCCTGTATTAATTACAAGGTAACGTGGATTCATTTGAGACAAATGTAGTTTTGAAATATGTACTGGCGCTGCGCAAAAAGCATTTTGGGTAAATACACCTGCAACTTGAGTGCCTTGTGCGAATTCAAATACAACCAAGTCACGTCGATTTGGGTAACGTACATACGCTTCTGCTGAGCCAATTTTCACACCCTTTACCACATGCATTTGTGGCATTGATACGTCACCCACCGCCATTTTTGATTGTCCGAATTAAAAAAAATGATGGCTAAGCTTATTAGAAATTAGAAAAAAAATCGAGTGAATAAGGCATTAGGGTTGATTGAAATGAATGATTTGAAATAAATATCGATCCCTAAAAACAATAAAGCCAGTCAAAGACTGGCTTGTGTACGAAATTCTAAAATTAATTAGAGACAGTTTGTTCTAATAAAGCTTGTTTTGCTTTTTCTTGACTTGAACTTGAAAGAGCTGGATTTGATGCAACAATACGATTTGCTGTAGCTGGAGTTGCTGGTGCAATTGCAGCTGTTTGAAGAATAATTGGTCGACCAGCTGTATTACCAAGTGTGTAACGAATACCAGTGCGTGGACTTATCACCGTTGTGGAGTCATTTTTAACTTCAGTTTGTGCTTGAGTAACACCCGCAGCTGCTTGAACTTTCGCTAGAGGTACAGTTTTCGTATCAGCATTGGCAAATGCAAAAGCTGGTAAAGCAAAAACTGCAAATAGAGCCGGTTTTAGTATTTTTTTCATTGTCGCTTCCATATATTCAATCATGCAAAATTAAATAGCATTAACTGAGAAAATTGGCAATGCTTATTCACATGAACTGACCAAGCACTATAATAAAATAAAAAAAGCAGAACCTAAGTTCTGCTTCATGAAATTTAGATTTTACCGTGACACTGCTTGTATTTTAAACCAGAACCACATGGACAAGGTGCATTACGGCTTTGAGGTGGCGTAATCTCAACTTCATTCTGATCCAATTCTTGAGTATTAACTGTTTGCTCACCTGTTAAACCATCAACTTCAGCATGAGAAAGTGAAAGTTGCATCGCTTCAGCTTGAGCTTGCTGCTGTGCTTCCATTTCTGCCAGCTCTTCAGGCGTTGGTAAACGTACTAATGAAAGATCTGTCACAACATCAGACTTAATGACAGCTAACATATTTACAAACAGATTGAATGCTTCTTTCTTATATTCCTGCTCAGGATTCTTTTGCGCATAACCGCGTAAATGAATACCTTGACGTAAATAATCCATCGCTGCTAAATGATCTTTCCAGTGGCGATCTAAAGAACTTAACATAAAGTTTCGTTCTAACACTGCTGCAGATTCAGCACCCATTTGTTCACGACGTGCACGATAACGTTGTAAAACCTCATCAGTGATACGACGTGCTAATGCTTCTTCATCTAATCGACGATCTTGGTCCAACCATTGTTGTACAGGAAGATCAATATTAAAGTCTGAGCGTAATGCAGATTCAAGACCTGGGACATCCCACTGATCATGAATAGATTCAGGTGGGATATACGTTTCAATCACCCCTTTCATCACTTCTTCATGCATTGACTCGATGTATTCTTGCAAAGTACTTTCTGCCAGAATTTCATCACGCTGTGAGTAAATAATTTTACGTTGTTCGTTATTTACATCATCATACTTCAACAGGTTCTTACGAATATCGAAGTTACGCGCTTCAACTTTACGTTGCGCGTTTTCAATCGAACGAGATACCATTTTATGTTCAATGGCTTCATTTTCTTGCAGACCCATTGCACGCATCATTGCGACGACACGATCACCCGCAAAGATACGCATCAAATCATCTTCTAACGATAAGAAGAAACGCGAAACACCTGGATCACCTTGACGACCTGAACGACCACGTAATTGGTTATCAATACGACGAGATTCATGACGTTCAGAACCAATGATGTGTAAACCACCAGAATTCAGCACCAGTTGGTTATTTTGTTCCCATTCTGCTTTTAAACGTGCTTCATCTTCAGGAGTTGGATTTTCAATTTTTGCCAGTTTCGCTTTCCAGTTACCACCGAGCAAGATATCCGTACCACGCCCTGCCATGTTGGTCGCGATGGTCACCGCACGTGGAGAGCCTGCTTGCGCAATAATATCCGCTTCACGCTCATGCTGTTTGGCATTTAGTACTTCGTGTGCGATACCCGCTTCTTTCAGTTTATCCGATAAGATTTCAGAAGCTTCAATTGTTGCCGTACCAATCAAAATCGGTGCAACACCAGCTTCATGAATTTTCTTAATTTCTTCAATAATCGCATTGTATTTACCATTACGATTCAAATAAATTAAGTCATTCAGATCTTTACGAATCATTGGACGATGGGTTGGAATCAACACCACATCTAAGCCATAAATTTCTTTCATTTCAGCAGCTTCAGTATCTGCTGTACCTGTCATACCTGAAAGTTTACGGTATAAACGGAAATAGTTTTGGAATGTGGTCGTTGCAAGCGTTTGGTTTTCAGGTTGAATCTCTAAACCTTCTTTCGCTTCTACCGCTTGATGTAAACCTTCAGACCAACGACGACCAGGCATCGTACGACCTGTATTTTCATCGACAATAATCACTTCACCGTCATGGACAATATAATGCACGTTACGTTGATACAAGTAATGTGCGCGAATAGAAGCTGTCACATGATGAACAAGATTTAAGTTGGCTGCAGAATATAGACTCTCACCTTCTGCCAATAATCCCATCGCAATAAGTTCACTTTCAATGGCTTCAAAACCAGCTTCTGTGATTTCGACTGAACGTTGCTTTTCATCGATCCAGAAGTGCCCACCATCTGCAACTTTTTCTTCTTTTTGAGCATGTAACTTTGGCGGAATCGCATTCATTGCCGCGTAAAGTTGTGAGGAATCTTCGCTTTGACCCGAAATAATAAGTGGAGTACGTGCTTCGTCAATTAAGATTGAGTCAACCTCATCGATAATCGCATAGGCAAGACCACGTTGTTTTTTCTCGGCTAACGAGAACACCATATTGTCACGAAGATAGTCGAAACCAAATTCGTTGTTTGTACCGTAGGTAATGTCTGCTCGATAAGCTTCTGCTTTTTCGACAGGATTCTGCATGGAGTAGATCACCCCAACAGATAATCCCAAAAATTCATAAAGTGGACGGTTTAACTCAGCATCACGTTGCGCCAGATAATCATTGACAGTAATAACGTGAACACCTTGTTCACTAATTGCATTTAAATATACAGCCAAAGTACCCATTAGGGTTTTACCTTCACCTGTACGCATTTCTGCAATTTTACCTTCATGTAGGGTAATACCACCAATCAACTGTACGTCATAATGACGCATACCCATAATACGCTTACCAGCTTCACGACATACTGCGAAAGCTTCTGGTAACAAGCGATCAAGACTTTCGCCGTTTTTATAACGTTGTTTGAATTCTTCAGTTTTTGCAGATAAGTCTGCATCACTTAACACAGATATCGTCGGCTCGAGCGCATTGATCTTCTCGACAATTTTACGCATACGCTTCAATTCGCGCTCGTTTTTAGTACCGAAGATTCCTCCGATCAGACTTGCCAACATATAGACTCTCTAAAACTTACTTATCAAAATGATTTTTCTCAAACGTTATTATGGTGCTAGAAATTTGAAGTACAAGGGTTTTAAACAAATGCAATCAAAAAATTTCTGGATTATTTTCCATGACGCATGAGCAACGGCGAGTTAATGTAGCAAATTTGATCAGAAATATATATCGTTCAAATTCAAATTTATGAACGTTTATTTGCCTTCAGACATTCAAATAAATCTGTTTTTTTCATAACTAAATAAAAAAACACTATTTTTAATTATAAAGAGTTTCCGCCATATTAATTTCAGCACATTAAGGTTTTGATAAAAATAGAGGTTTATATGGCATTACGTTTAGGTGACACCGCTCCAGACTTTGAACAGCAATCAAGTGAAGGAGTAATTAATTTTTATGATTTTCTAGGAGATCATTGGGGAGTTTTATTTTCACACCCTGCCGACTACACTCCCGTATGTACGACGGAATTAGGTTTTACAGCAAAGCTAAAAAACGAGTTTGAAAAACGTAATGTTAAAGCGATTGCTCTCTCTGTAGATGATGTTGAATCACATCATGGTTGGATTAAAGATATCAATGAAACTCAGTCTACCACGGTAAATTTCCCAATCATTGCTGATCAGGATCGTAAAGTTTCGACTTTATATGATTTCACCCATCCCAATGCCAGCGAGACCCTAACCGTCCGATCTCTTGTGATCATTGATCCAAATAAAAAAGTACGCTTGATTATTACGTATCCAGCGTCAACTGGTCGCAATTTCCATGAAATTTTACGTGTTATAGATTCATTACAGTTAACAGATAACTATAAAGTGGCAACCCCTGCAAACTGGCAGCATGGTGAAGATGTTGTGATTGTTCCCTCTATTAAAGACGAAAATGAAATTCAACAACGCTTCCCTAAAGGGTACAAGGCAGTGACACCTTATCTACGTTTAACACCTCAACCTGATCTTGATTAATTTTGACGAGCCATCAAGTTTCAGCGTTCAGCCTATCCTCAGATAGGCTTTTTTTTTGATTATGACTTATAATCTTTAACGTATTGATTTAAAAAGGATTCAAATTATAGTTTGAATCCTTTTTTCTAAAACAAAGCAAGAAACTATTGACGCTTATCCAGTGGTACCCAATCAATCACCCATGCTGATTTCATATTTAAACTTGCATCACTGTTAATTTTCTTACGTAACACATCTGCCGAATCACGATCTTTAGATGGACCAACCATAATTCGAATACCTTTCGACGTTGGACTCTTCGTTACCTTATATCCTTTGGCACGAAGCTTAGCCGCAAGCGCATCTGCATTCGCCTCATTCGCAGCCAATGCCACTTGAACCATCCATTGACGATCTCCATTTTCCAGCAGATCACGAGCTTTTTCTGCCTCAGCTTTTTTCTTCGCTTCTTCAGCAGCTTTGCGTTTTTTCTCTTCTGCAGCTTTTTTATCAGCTTCAACTTTCTTCTTCGCTTCTTCTGCTTTACGTTTTTCCTCAGCAGCTTTTTGCTCTGTTGCTTTCTTTTCAGCTGCACGTTTTTCTGCTTCGGCTTTACGCTTTTGTTCTTCTGAGGATTTCGCCTGTTGTTCTTTTTGCTCAGCTAAACGCTTCTGTTCAGCTATGCGTTTTTCTTCAGCCAAACGCTTTTTCTTTTCAGCTTCATCCTCAACCAATTCAGGAGGAATATTGTCTGAACTTTGCTGAGCAGCGTTTCGACGAGCATTCATTGCAGCATATTCTTCAGCAGCGCGACGTGCGGCTTCAGCTTCGGCCTCTTGTTGCATTCTTAAATATTCAGCAGCACGAGCCTCTTGCTCTGCCACAGCTTTCTCACGAGCACGTCGTTGCTCTTCAAGTAAATGCTTTTCAGTTTCCACATCAACTGTGAGAGGTTGAAGTTGTACTGCTTCAGGTTCATTATTTTTTTGTTGAACAGCTTCAACCGGTTGTTCAACATTATTTTGGTGGATCTCTTCTTTGCCTTTTAGAAGTAATGCTGCCAATAAAACACCACCACCCAATAAAACAACACCACCCATCCAGCGTTGTTTGTTATTCATTGACATTCTCTAAATACTCCCAGACCGCTTCTAAGGTATGAAACGAACCACACACCAAAATCAGCTGATTATTTTTTGTTTCTTCAAGTGCTGATTTAAATGCGACCTGTACATTTGAATACTGTTGTACTGTCTCACCTTGAAGCGCTGACTCTAATTGTTTTAATGGTGCTGCACGAGGCACATCCATCGGCGCAATTTTCCACATAAATACCGTGTTTTTCAATAAATTAACGACTGAATCTATATCTTTATCCGCTAACATCGAAAACACAGCGATCACTTCTGTGTACTGTTTATTGTATTCTAAATAATTTCGCAATTGCTTTAACAAAAATTCTACACCATGCGGATTATGTCCCGCATCGAAAATCACTGTTTTTCCTGCGATTTCCCTTATTTCAAATCGACCTGGTAAATGTGCTTGAATAATGCCCTGCTCTAGTGCAGTTTGAGAAATTTTCAATCCACTGACCAATAATGCAGCCACGGCAGTAGAAACATTATCTAGGGCCAACTGACCACATGGTAATTTTAAGGTCAGTGCTGAACTTGAAAATGTCCAAGTTTTACCATCACCATTTGCTTGATAAAAATAATCCTGATTTAGACATGACAGCGTCGCATTACATGCAATGACTTTATCCTGAATTGATGTTGGAAGTATTTGTTGCCCACCAAAAATGACTGGAATATCTGGACGAATAATACCCGCTTTCTCAAAAGCAATTTTTTCAATGGTGTCACCCAGCCAATCTGTGTGATCCAATCCAATATTGGTAATGACCGCAACATTTGGATTAACGACATTCACAACATCCAAACGTCCCCCAAGTCCAACTTCCAATACCCAAACATCACATTTCTGTTGTTTGAAGATGACAAAAGCTGCAAGGGTTGTTGCTTCAAAGAAAGATAAACTTAAATCACATTCACGTCGTGCTTGATCAACTTGAACGAATGCTTCGATCAGAAGCTCATCTGAAACTTCCTGACCTGCGAGTTTTACACGCTCATTGAAACGATAGATATGCGGAGATTGATACAGACCGACTTGATATCCTTGAGCATTCAGAATAGAAGCTAAGGTTGTGGTTGTTGAACCCTTACCATTCGTACCAGCAACGGTAATGACTTTCGCTTGCGGATGTGTAACGCCCAATTTTTCAGCCACAGGAATGACGCGTTCAAGCCCTAAATCAATTCCTGTAACGTGAACATGGCTCCAATAATCGAGCCATGTTTGTAAATTATCTGTACTGAGTGGAGCAGTGAGGTTCAAGGCAAATTCATCAATTTCGCTACGATACGATAAACTGTATCACGTAATGCGTGACGATGAACAATTTGATCGACTACACCATGATCAAGCAAGAATTCAGCACGTTGAAACGGTTCTTCTAACTTTTCGCGTACAGTCTGTTCAATGACACGTTTACCAGCGAAACCAATCATTGCTTTAGGCTCAGCGATATGCACATCACCTAACATGGCTAAAGATGCGGTCACACCACCATATACTGGATGAGTTAATACAACAATGTACGGAATACGAGCATCTTTCATTTTTTGAATCGCAGCTGATGTACGTGCCATTTGCATTAAAGATAACATTCCTTCTTGCATACGAGCACCACCAGAGGCAGCAAAACAAATCATTGGCTGTTTGGTTTCAATCGCACGCTCTGCTGCTTGTACAAATCGATCACCAACTACAGTACCCATCGAACCGCCCATGAAATCAAATTCAAATGCACAAGCGATTAAAGATAAACCTTTGATTTGTCCTTCCATCACCACAAGTGCTTCAGTTTCGCCAGTTTTCTCTTGTGCTTCTTTCATACGCACAGGATAAGCTTTGCTATCCACAAACTTGAGTGGGTCTTTTGCAACAAACTCTTGACCTAATTCTTTTGCGGTTTGATCAAAGAACCAATTTAAGCGGTCACGTGCTTTCATTTTTAAATGCTCATCACATTGAGGACAAACATAAGCATTGAAAGACATCGCCGTACGAGTCACCAGAGCATGACATTCTGGACATTCAATCGTAGGCTCAGTAAACGTCGCTTTTAACGATTGCTGTTGATCAGGGATTTGAATACCTGGTACTGAACGATCCGTCCAAGGTGTTGCAGGTGCTAAAGTTTTCCCTGATTTAACTTCTTGATTCATACTAACTCATCGAGCGCTGCTCGAAGCTCCTTGACTTTATTGACCGCCTGTTCAACTGCTTGATCAGGAGTTGTCTGTGCAAATGGTTTAACAAAAGCACTACCAACAATGACCGCATCCGCTGCGCTTCCGATTGCTTTTGCAGAGGCTGCATCACTAATACCAAAACCTACACCAACAGGTACATCCGTCATCGACTTGATTTTTTCGATGCGTTGAGCAGCTTCATTCACATCTAAAGTCGCTGCACCTGTTACACCCTTCAAAGACACGTAGTAAATAAAACCACTCGCTTGATTAGCGACATGTTGAATACGTTGATCTGTAGATGTTGGCGCCAACAAGAAGATCTGATCCATATCAAACTTTTTCAAGACAACATCGAGCGCTTGTGCTTCTTCAGGTGGTAAGTCCACCAACAGAATACCGTCCACACCACAGTCATGAGCAGTTGATACAAATTTTTCATATCCAATGACTTCTACAGGATTCAAATAACCCATCAACACCACTGGTGTATCTGTGTCCTTTTCACGGAATTGCTTGACCATTTCCAATGCATCCAATGTATTTGTACCGGCTGCCAATGCACGCTCAGCCGCAAGTGCAATCACTGGACCATCGGCCATTGGATCTGAAAATGGTAAGCCAAGTTCAATTACATCCACACCTGCTTCCACCATTTGATGTAACAAAGGAACCGTTACGTGTGGATGAGGGTCACCTGCCATGACATAAGAAACTAGAGCCTTACGCTGTTGAGATTTAAGCTGTGCAAATCGTGTGGCTAAACGTGACATAGGGATGTACTTTCCTTGAATTGTATAGAATTGAGGAGTTGGTTTTGTAAAATACAAGACGGCCCATTGTAACGCTATTTTTTACTCATTGAACAGAGTGTGATGAAAAGCACCAAACACTCTTTTCAGTTAAGTATTCCAAGTGCATATTTATCAATGTTTTGATTTTTTTAACAATGATCAAAAAGCTCGATTTTTTCTGTTTTTTCTAAATCATGAATATTTATATGAACTTATGTTTATTGATTAAAAATGTTTAAAAACAAATAGCTTAGCACTTACATTTTAACTTTTCTGAATTAGCCAAAGCTGTTCTATACTATACATGCTTACTCTTTTATTTCTTATGTTATGACCACAATCTCCCCAGGCAAAGCTTCTCCGCGAGCGCTTGCCCTTCTACCGCTTATTGTGTTTTTAGCCATTTTTTTGGGCAGCGGTATTTATCACACTCTGATTGGCACTGAGTTTGCCTTCTACCAAATTAAAGCACCCATTGCTGCTATCCCTGCCCTCATTCTTGCGGTATTACTTTATCGTGGCAAATTAAACACAGGTATAGATGAGTTTCTCCGTGGGGCAAGCCATCCTAATCTTATTTTAATGTTTATGGTCTTTATGCTGGCAGGTGCTTTTGCCAGTATTAGTAGTGCCATTGGTAGTGTTGATGCAACAGTACAATTAGGTTTATCTCTCATTCCTTCGGCTTTTGTCCTGCCAATGCTCTTTGTTATTTCAGCGTTTATTGCTACTGCGATGGGCACCTCGATGGGTACTATTGCTGCTTGTGCGCCGATCGCATTTGGCTTCACTCAAGTCACCGATATAAATCCTGTTGTTGCGATTGGTGCTGTGGTTGGAGGAGCCATGTTTGGTGATAACTTGTCTATGATTTCAGATACCACTATCGCCGCAACTCGTAGTCAACGTGTAGAACTAAAAGATAAATTTAAAGTCAATGTATGGATTGCAGTACCAGCAGCACTTTTCACGATTTTGATTTATTTTGTGATGAGTCGTGATACGCAACAAATCTCTTTCAATGACTATAATTTTTGGCTGATTTTGCCTTATTTAGCTGTATTTGCTTTGGCTTTTACCCGATTACATGTGTTGGCTGTACTTATGCTGGGCATTGTTATATCTGGACTTGTAGGTCTGATTCAAGCCCCCGACTTTAACCTACTTAAATTAAACAGTGCCATTTACGATGGATTTGTGGGCATGTTTGAAGTCGCGCTTCTTTCAATGTTACTCGGTGGTATTTCAGCCATTATGCAAAAAGAAGGTGGCTTAGAGTGGCTAATACAACGCATTTATCAACTTACGCGTTTATTCAAAGTGGGAACGCAAAGAGCTGGTGAAATCGGAATCTGCCTTCTGGTAATCTTGTCTAATTTCTTTGTGGCAAATAATACGGTTGCCATTATTCTATCTGGCGATATGGCTCGTGAAGTTGCTAAAGAATATGGTGTTGACCCAAAACGCTCGGCTGCTTTGTTGGATATTTTTTCTTGTGTTGTTCAAGGCTTAATTCCGTTTGGCGCACAATTATTATTGGCGTGTTCAATTGCAAAATTATCGCCAATGGAAATGATCCAAAACGTTTATTACTGCTGGATCTTAGCGGTGATTGCTATACTCTCCATTGCTTTTAGATATCCCAAAATACAGATGAATCAATTTTAGACTGGCATAAAAATTAAGTCTTTAAAGGTAAGCTACATGCTTACCTTTTTTATTTCCATAATCTAACTTAGATTATGGTGGTGAGTTGGTCGTTGTTTAAGTTGTTTTTTAAACTGCAACAGCGTTATTCCATTATACATTTTAAATGCTCTAGCAAGCGCAGACTGATCTGAGTAACCGAGTTGCACTGCGATATCCGTTAACTCTAGCCCCTGATTTAATAGGCGCTCACATTGTGACATCCGCTCTTGCTCAAGTATGCGTTTAAATGATGTTCCGCGATCTTTTAATTGTCGTTGCAAAGTCCTCACCGACAAACATAATTCTGTCGCAATATCTTCAATCTTTGGCGCTTCGTGACGAATACGCAAATACTCAGCAATAATTAAGTGGAGTTGCCGATCAAGACTCGATTGCACTGGTTTTGATGCAATCGCCTCTTCCGCTTGTTGAACCAACAATTGCATAAGTGAAGGATCTGCTTGTTGGGGTTTTAGCTGCAACCCCTGAGTGCGAATTTGAAACTGATATTCAACTTGGCTGAACTCTACCTGACAACCATAGAACTTTTGATATTCATACAATGGTGCGATAGCTTCATGCGCCATGATCACTTTATACAGTGGAAAGGTATCATGCACTAATATTTGCTTCGCCAATGAGACCATCATGGCATTCGTCAACTCATTGATAAAATTATAGTCATCACAAATAAACGGCCAGCTTAAAATCAGTATATCACCGTCCTGATGGATCTGCATGGGTGTAATCTCTTCACCATCAATCACCAAGCGGCTAAATCTTAAAATATAGTTCAGTGCTTCCGCCACCGTCTCACTTCGTGTAGCCATATATCCAAGCACACCAAAATGCTCAGGTTTCACATATTGAGCCATTTCAAAAATATAATTGGCGCGATTCAAATAAACCTGCGTGAGAGAATTAAGCTTTAAGAAAAAAGAATAAGATGATTGCATGGCAATCGGTGCTGCCAAAATCTTATTCAGCGTATCAACATCCTGATTTAATGCAGTCTTTATCTCTTTATCGAGCTGTTTCACTTGAATAAATGTTTGCCATAAATGGAAATATCCATTGGGTATTTGAATATCTTTCACGATGCACTATTCCTTTAGGCAAATTTGACTTTATTCATTTTCATTTGTCGTAAAATGTATAAAAAATGGCAAGTACTGTCAAAACAATCAGACCAATGCCATACATACTTAAACGATCTAAAGCGGATGAATGAAAATAAGATGAACGCATTGGTAAAATATCAGGTTGATCCTGTCGTACGCACGAATCTCAATTTCAAGCTCTCAGAAATTCCTCGTTTTTGGTTTGGTGGAGATCCATTCAAAACCCGTATGTTTGATGCATTGAGTCTAACTTTCCCAGACGGAGAGCGCTACTTCATTGAATCAGTTCGATTATTTAGAGATAAAATCAAAGACCCTGAATTACAAAAACGCGTCGCAGATTTTATTCGACAAGAAGCACAGCATGGAATTGCGCATGACAAGATGAATCAGGTCATGAAAGATCAAGGTATGCCTGTCGATCAATTTATTAAGGTTCTTAACAAAATTTTTAAATTCGAACTGACACGTCGTTCACCTCAATATAATATTGCCATGACTGCTGCAGCCGAACACTTAACTGCATTAATGGCTGATACTTTTTATAGTCAAAAAGCAACCCTTGAAGATGCTCACCCCTATGTGCGCGCGCTTTTAGCATGGCATGCTATCGAAGAGATGGAGCATCGTGATGTGGCTTTTGATGTCATGAAACAAGTCGGTGATGTTCCAGAACTTACTCGACAATTTGCTTTGGCATTTACAACTTTCATGATGCTTGGATTTACAACTTATCGTGCCAATATCATGTTGAAGTATGACGGATTTAGTCGTTTAGACCGTTTCAAAATGACCGTCAAAGGACTTCCATGGTTTATCGGTCGAAATGGCATGTTAACGAGAATGAAAGGTCCATACTTAGATTGGTTTAAAAAAGACTTCCATCCAAGCCAACATCCTGTGATTGCCCAATATGATGTCTGGGTAAAAACATTAGCCGAGACCAATGATCCAATTCAAGCTGGTGAAGCATTCTGGCAAGCAGCTCGATAATATTCCTATCGCCGGCTAAATCATTTTTATTCGGATGATTTAGCCGACATTACTTACAGTTTTAATCTCCTTCTCTCTTCTTTTGTCCTGTAGAGATAATGACCTCAATGTGATTTTTTTACATACTTGTTCTTTCAGCATAAGTGATAAAAAATAAAATGAATGCAATTACCACATACCATCCAGTGATTCGTAAGCACCTTGATTTCCGACTTAACGAAGTACCACGATTTTGGTTTAACAACGATCCTTTTAAAACACGTGTATTTGATGCTTTGAGTTTGACATTTCCAGATGGAGAACGATATTTCATACAGTGTGTCCGACTATTTCAACCGCATATTCAAGATCCTGTCTTAGCCAAACGTGTGAAAGACTTTATTCAACAAGAAGCGCAACACGGTATTGCCCATGACAAAATGAATAAAATTTTAATTGAGCAAGGTATGCCGATTGAAAAATATATTCATCAAGTCAATCAACGTTTCAAACATGCGTTAAAAAGGTATCCTGATCGTTTTAATATTGCGATCACCGCTTCATGCGAACACTTAACCGCTTTAATGGCAACGACATTTTTCAGTCATAAAAGTACGATGGCCCATGCACATCCTTTTGTCCGTGGTTTATTTGCATGGCATAGTATTGAAGAAATGGAACATCGCGATGTAGCTTATGATGTCATGATCGAGGTAGCGCAGACTTCAAACCTTACACGTTATACCGCCTTGGTTTTAGTTACGCTTATGATGTTTGGATTTACCATGCAAAGAACACATGGACTTCTCAAACAAGATGGTTTTACTCGAATTGAAAGGTTAAAAATGTTTGCTCAGGGCTTGAAATGGCTGCTTGGAAAAGATGGCATTTTAACGGCAAAAAAACGAGAATATTTAGACTGGTTTAAACCTGATTTTCACCCAAACCAACACCCTATTATTCATCAATACCAAGTTTGGGTTGATACGCTCGCTGAAACTCAAGATCCAATTGAAGCAGGTGAAGCTTTTTGGCAAGCTGCGATATAAAAAAGAATGTAAAAAAAGTCCGATCAATCGGACTTTTTTGTTGTTAGGACGCCATTACCATTTAGCGTAATGTTGCTCTAATAGTCCATACTCTTGATTAAGCTCAATATGCTGACCATCATCTGAAATAATAAAACCCGTAATTTTAGATTGCCACTGACTGAACTGGCTGCCTACCATTCTAAGATTAAGATTTTCATAACGACGCCAGCCTGTTTCAATGGTCAATTGTAATTTGTCATCCATAGATCGTATGGTCCACATCTGATCATTTTGCATTTCAAAAAGAACATCCGTCAACGCATAAAGGCGCCCATTAATCCACAAACAGTTTTCATTGCCAAAACTTTCATTCACGCCAGAGGCAAGATTCAAACCCACACGGTTTCCTTGCGCATCCCAAAAATTAGAAGATAGCCAAAACCAAGCCGTTTCAGGTCTTAGAAAACCGCAAGTATCATCAAGCGAAGCAAAAGTTCGTGAGTTAAATTCAATTTTTTCTTTTTGTTTATTAATGAAATACCCTTCAACGGCCAATGTAGTTAGTTTCTGAGTATAGGTCCAACCATTAATCCCAGTAGGACTGCACATCGACAAAGGATCTGTTCCAGCACAAAAGATTCGCGCAGACAGTTTTTCTTCACCATGTTTGATCACTTTGATATAACGAACACCATTGGCATGTTGGATATCGAGTTGGATTTTTCCATGTTGAAAATGGCTATGATTAAATAGTGGCTGTTCATCTAGAACCGTACTGAGCGCCAATACATTAATCGCATTCCACTCGACGACTTGTCCGGTGTTATGGTCATAAATATAGATGAAACCATGTCCCGCCCAAGCGATATCGACGATAGCCATCCCAATGCTGTAATGCTCATGTTGGATACTACAAAACTTAAATTTCTTATATTTAAGTTTTTTTCTCCATCCTTTGAGCACTTTGCCATATGGCGTTTTATAAATATATTTTGAGACAGAAATTGCACTTGGCAATTCTGTAAAACGCCCATAGCGCGGTTGACCATTTACTTGAATTAAATCCATTGGGACTCAGCCTAATTTCATTCCATGACAATTATAGACTTTAGTCTAAAGTATTTCATTTACTGTATGAAAACATAGATTAAAGAACCGATACAGACCGCCTCTTTTTTCTTATATATTCAATACTTTGACTACCAGTTCCCTTCACCCAGTGTTTGGCCGATATAATGATATTGTGCCTTGGATCTTGAAAATTTAATTGGACAAGCCAACTGTTTTTCTACCTCATTTGCATCTTTCCTTAGAGGTACATCTACTGTCCAAGCACGTTGTTGAGCCAAATCTGACGTCAGAGCTTCGTCTAGATTTAACACAGGTTCTACACATACGTCTAATTCAGAAAATGTTTTACGCCATACATCAAAACTTTTTTCCCTGATTTTATCAGCGATGGCAGTCTTGACTGCTTTTCGATCTTCAACATCAAATGAAGTTCCTTTTTCCAATAAGATAGGCAGTTCTAATACAGTTGCCAGACCTGTCATAAATTGAGGTTCTAAACTTCCAATTGAGATATAGCGCCCGTCTTGCGTTTGATAATAGTCATAAAATGTTCCCCCGTTCAGATGTTCATTTTCAGGGTACTGATTCTGCCCACCTGCAAGTACAGCTGCCGCGGCCATATTGTTTAAGGTCACCGCACAATCCGTCATAGAGATATCAATATATTGACCTAAACCACTCCGTTGCCTTTCAATCACGGCTGTTAAAATGCCGATCACTGCGTGTAAAGAACCGCCTGCGACATCAGCAATTTGAATCCCCATAGGTGGTGGTCCACTTTCCTGCCGACCTGAATGCCCAGCAATCCCTGAGAGCGATACATAGTTAATGTCATGTCCCGCTTTATCTTTATAAGGACCTGTTTGCCCATATCCTGTTATTGAACAATAAATCAGACGTGGGTTTATTTCAGATAAAGTTTGATAGTCGAGTCCTAAACGTCGCATCACTTCAGGACGGAACTGCTCAATCACGATATCGTATTCTGAAATTTTTGATTTAATGAGTTCAATACTCTGACTATCTTTTAAATCTAGAGCAATCGACTGCTTGTTGCGATTCAAATAACTGTGCGCCGTGGCTTGACCATTTGCATAAGGTGGCAACATTCTGACAAGGTCTGGTCGATTTGGTGACTCTATATGGACCACCTCTGCCCCTAGATCTGCTAAGTACAAGGTCGCAAAGGGTCCGGGTAATAATGTGGAAAAATCTAAAACTTTCAATCCCTTTAATGCAGCTGTCATTGTTATTTTCACCAAGAATATGTTGATTTTTCACCCATAATAGAAATATAAAACAAGATTAACAATGTCATGTTCAGCCATTTACCTTGATCATTTCGGCAATTTATGATGTAAAAGAGCAATTACTCTAGTGATAATTGCCAATTAAATTATTTTTTGTGTCATTTAGGTCAAGTAGCAGTGAACATCAAAGAGACTGAAGGATTTAACATGAGTCGCGATACGATAAGTATCCATTTTGTGAATGCAGCCCTGACTGGGGTAAAACGTCTGGGGATGGATGTTGACACTTTACTTTCACATGTCGGCATTGAAGCTGAACTACTCCGCCAACCTAAAGCACGTATTTCTCCTGAGCAGTACACACGCTTTGTTAAAATGCTGTGGATGGTCACCCAAGATGAACACGTTGGTTTTGATATCCAGCCACGTCGCTTAGGGACCTTTGCGATCATGTGTCAATTGATCATACATGCCAAAACTTTAGGTGATGCGCTTGAGTTATCATCACAGTTCTACAAGTTATTTGGTGATGAGTGGTCTGTGACTTTAGAGCGCGATAAGCATGAAGCACGCTTAGTTCCACTCATTCCAAAAACAATGGATCCTGACCATTTCATTACTGAAAGTATGCTCATGATCTGGCATGGTTTGGCATCGTGGCTCATTGAGCGTCGTATCCCGTTAGAGCGTGTACATTTTTCATATCCACGCCCACAACATGCAGATGAATATGATGCGTTATTTTTTGCGCCAGTAATCCAATTTGATTCAGCTCGTACTGAAATCACATTTGCTGCAGACTACTTAGATCTTCCAATTCGCCAAGATGAAAACACCTTGGAAGAGTTTCTAAAAGGTGCTCCAGCGAAACTGTTGGTGAAATTCAAAAATACCAATTCGCTCACATCACGTATTCGTGAAGTATTGAAGAGCCAAATTGGTGAAGAAATGCCAACATTAAATGATGTTGCAGCCATGCTTTATTTATCACCACAGACGCTTCGCCGTCGCTTAGCTGCTGAAGGTAAGAGCTATCAAGGTGTAAAAGATGCCTTACGTCGAGACGCTGCAATTCACTTACTGTTAAACCCATCTTTAACTTTAGAAGATGTGGCACAACAAGTCGGCTTTAGTGAAACCAGTACCTTCCACCGAGCATTTAAAAAGTGGACAGGGGTAACACCAGGACTGTATCGTCAATTACATGGTTATCATTAATTTAGTCAAACATAAAAAAGTCTGACATTGTTCAGGCTTTTTTTTTACATATGGATTTAAGTGCTTATTTAACAAAAATATTCAAGTTGAAATTAAAATATTCGTAATATTTAAAGGAATAATAAGATGACACTTACTGCAATCTTAATCTCAATTTTGATTGGAATAGCAATTTATTTTTACAGTGTAAAATCGCACAGCTCTCGACCTCAAGCTGATATACAGTACACTTATAATATCGTCGGAGAAAATGCATATCAAAAAAAATTTACTTAAAATAGCTGGTCAAAAAAAAGCTGTATCTAAATTTCATGAATGTACTGCTCATGTTCTGTCAGAACCATTTAACCAATACGATCCAAATGCAATCAAAGTTGAAATCAACGGATTAACAGTTGGCTATTTAAGTAAATTAGAAGCTGAAAGGGCAGATTATCAATAAAAAAGTGCCCGCTGTAATTAACGGTGGTTGGTATGTTGATAAAGATGATGAAGGTTCTTATGGTGTAAAGCTTGCCATATCAAGCGCCAAAGATTTGATATAGCAAAATTATAATCAAAGCATTCGCAATACAAATTTTTTTAATTCGTCAAAAACTTTCATTTCACAATTTAAAACACTTAATTTTTCAGTGACCAAAAATATCAAACGACTCATCCGTTCTCGTCATTGCACAATCACATAGATCATCTACACTCAAAACACCATAACAATTTCAACCTATAAAAAAGGAACTATTATGAGCGAGGCTTACATCATTGATGCCATTCGCACACCACGCGGAAAAGGAAAAAAAGATGGTTCTTTACATGAAGTAAAACCAATCACATTACTCACAACGCTGTTAAATGAACTTCAAACTCGCCATCAACTCGATACTTCTAAAGTCGATGACATCGTGCTGGGTTGTGTAACTCCAATTGGTGATCAAGGCGGTGATATTGCTAAAACTGCTGCAATTGCTGCAGGCTGGAATGATGATGTAGCAGGCGTTCAAATCAACCGTTTTTGTGCTTCAGGACTAGAAGCTGTCAATCTTGCTGCACAGAAAGTTCGTTCAGGCTGGGAAGATGTTGTCGTTGCAGGTGGTGTAGAGTCAATGTCGCGTATTCCAATGGGCTCCGATGGTGGACCATGGGCACTCGATCCAGAAACAAACCTGAAATCTACCTTTGTTCCACAAGGGATTGGTGCTGATTTAATCGCAACTTTAGATGGATACTCTCGTGCTGATGTAGATGCTTTTGCTGCAGATTCACAAAAGAAAGCAGCAGCGGCTCAAGCGAATGGTTACTTCAATAAATCAGTTGTACCAGTAAAAGATAAAGCTGGCGTTGTCGTTTTAGATAAAGACGAGTTCATCAAACCAACGACTACCGTTGAAGGCTTAGCCAAATTAAATCCAAGCTTTGAAATGATGGGCGGTATGGGATTTGATGCAGTCGCATTACAAAAATATCCAGAAGCTCAGAAGATTAATCACGTTCACCATGCAGGAAACTCTTCAGGCATTGTAGACGGCGCTGCTGTTGTTCTACTTGCATCTGAAAAAGCGGTTCAAGAACAAGGCTTAAAACCACGTGCCAAAGTATTAGCAACTGCGCTTGTCGGAACTGATCCAACAATCATGTTAACTGGTCCAGCACCTGCGGCACGCAAAGCTTTGGAAAAAGCTGGCTTAACCATTGATGATATCGATTTATTTGAAGTGAACGAGGCGTTTGCGGCTGTAGTAATGCGCTTTATTAATGAACTCAATGTCGATCCTGCAAAAGTCAATGTAAATGGTGGTGCAATTGCAATGGGTCATCCACTCGGTGCGACAGGTGCCATGATTTTAGGTACGTTGCTCGATGAACTTGAGCGTCAAGGTAAAAAACGTGGCTTGGCTACACTGTGTGTAGGTGGTGGTATGGGTATCGCAACGATCATTGAATTGGTATAAGGAGAAGAATAATGAGTGCAATTCAATTTGAAAAAAATGCTGATGGCATTGTTATTCTCACCTTAGACTCACCTAATCAGTCTGCCAATACCATGAATGCAGATTTCCGAGTTGCTTTGGAAGAGACGGTAACAAAACTGAAAGCCGAATCTGGCATTACAGGTATCATTTTTAAATCTGCAAAGAAAACCTTTTTTGCAGGCGGTGATTTGGATGAGTTGATTCAAGCTCAACCAGAACACGCCACTGAATTCTTTGACATGATCCAAAAAATGAAAGCGGAATTCCGCTATATTGAAACCTTGGGTGTACCTGTTGTTGCTGCATTAAATGGAACAGCTCTCGGTGGTGGTTGGGAAATCGCACTAGGCTGTCATGCTCGTATTGCATTAAATGATCCTAAAGCGAAATTTGGTCTACCTGAAGTTACCTTAGGATTGTTACCAGGTGGCGGTGGTATCGTGCGTATGGTACGACTGCTCGGCTTGCAGAATGCTTTTCCTTTCTTGATGGAAGGTAAACAATTTGGTGTAGAAAAAGCAAAATCTCTAGGCTTAATTCAAGATACGGCTGATTCTGAACAAGAGCTCATGGATAAAGCGATTGCTTGGGTTAAAGCAAATCCAAAATCTCAACAACCATTCGATGTTAAAGGATACAAAATTCCAGGTGGTACGCCATCATCACCTCAAGTGGCTCAAGTCCTTGCGATTGCACCAGCGATGCTGCGTGATAAAACAAAAGGTTGCTATCCAGCCCCTGAAGCCATTATGGCTGCTGCCGTTGAAGGTGCTCAGGTAGATGTTGATACTGCATTAACCATTGAATCTCGCTATTTTACGTATTTGGCAACTGGTCAAGTTGCGAAAAACATGATTGGTACTTTCTGGCATGGACTGAATGCAATCAAATCAGGTGAAAGCCGCCCTAAAGAGCCTGCAAAATGGCAAGCGACGAAAGTAGGTGTTTTAGGCGCTGGAATGATGGGCGCTGGCATTGCCTACTCGACAGCGATTAAGGGGATTCAAGTCGTCCTTAAAGATGTATCGATTGAAAATGCAGAAAAAGGTAAGGCATATAGTCAAAAACTGTTAGATAAACGTGTTTCACAAGGTCGAATGACTGCTGAAAAGCGCGAACAAATTTTATCTCTCATTACCCCTACAGCAAATGCATCCGATCTACAAGGCTGTGATTTAATCATTGAAGCTGTATTCGAAAATCAAGAACTCAAAGCCAAAGTAACTCAAGAAGCTGAGCAATATTTGGTTGACGGCGGTGTGATGGCTTCTAATACATCCACCTTACCGATCACAGGTCTTGCAACAGCAAGCAAAGATGCGAAAAACTTTATTGGACTGCATTTCTTTAGCCCTGTTGATAAAATGCAGTTGGTTGAAATTATTAAAGGTAAAGAGACTTCAGCTGAGACACTAGCTAAAGCCTATGATTATGTTCAACAAATTGGAAAAACACCTATCGTTGTGAATGATAGTCGTGGTTTCTTCACCAGCCGCGTATTTGGTACTTTTGTCAACGAAGGTTTGCGTTTACTGGCTGAGGGAGTACATCCAGCCAAAATTGAAATGGCTGCTTTAAAAGCAGGTATGCCAGTCGGTCCATTAGCAATCCAAGATGAAGTCGCATTAACCTTGTCTGAGCATGTGACCAACGAAACGCGTAAAGCGCTTCAGGCTGAAGGCAAAGATTTACCACACTCCCCTGCTGAAGATGTTTTAAAGCAAATGATCCATGAGTTTGGGCGTAAAGGGAAAGCTGCTGGTGCTGGTTTTTATGAATATCCTGAAAGTGGTAAAAAATACCTTTGGGATGGTTTAAACCATTGGACGAAAGAGACTGATATTTCTGAGCAAGAAATGATTGATCGCTTCTTGTTTGTGCAATCTTTAGATACCTTACGTTGTCTTGAAGAGGGTGTTTTAGAGTCTGTCATTGATGGAAATATCGGTTCTATTTTTGGCATAGGATTCGCCCCTTGGACTGGCGGCGCTTTACAGTTCCTCAATCAATATGGACTCGCACAAGCGCTTGAGCGCGCGAATCAGCTTGAAGCGAAGTATGGTGAGCGTTTTAAAGCACCTCAACTCCTCAAGGACAAAGTTCAGTCTGGTCAATCAATCTGATTGATATAAATTAAAAACCTCTCTTAGGAGAGGTTTTTTTCGGTCTTGTCGATAAATATGTGTTATAAAGTAACATATTCTCAGATTCATTTTACCCAACTTGGTATAGCATTATGACTGATCATTCTTCACCAGAAAAATCTCCTTGGGGTTGGAAAGCGCTAATTATCGCGATCATTTTAAGTATTATATTTATGGTGATTTTCTATGTAGCCATTGAAAATGAACCTGACTATATGCCAAGTAAACAACGAACAGAAACCAGTGAACATCATGCATTCAAAGCATCACCTGTGATGTCTGAAGAAGCAGCAGCAAAAATCGAAGCCAACAAAGCTGCTCAAGCTAGTGCAACTGGACACAATATGACTGAAGAAGAACACGCAGCAATGGGCGAACATAGTCATACACATGATGGTGAATCAAGTTCACATAGTCATTGATTTTGTGATGAAAAAACGGAGCATTGGCTCCGTTTTTTTATTCAAGCTGCATCGTCATATAAACATGAGGAATACCACAATCTAAGTATTCCTTACCTTGGGGCTCAAACCCTAAACGTTGATAAAATGGTAATGCATGAACTTGAGCAGAAAGATTCAAGGTTGGTCGCTTTTCCCTTTGAGCAAACTCAATTATAAATTTCATGAGCTCAAACCCAACACCTTTTCCTCGATAAGCCTTTATGACTGCTACCCTTCCAATACTATGGTTTTGAAGTAGTCGAGCCGTGGCGATTGCCTCACCTTCATGGAAAACAACGAAATGAATCGATGTCTCATCTTCCATATCCCATTCGTCTTCAGGTGAAATTTGTTGTTCCAGAATAAATACTTGCTCTCGTATCTGCATCGCGTAGCACTTTAATTGCGACCATGAACCTACTTGAACATCGAAGACATTACTCATGTGTTAATTCCCAAAGGTGTGTTAGCACTTTTCACCAATATTTTGTTGCTCCCACTCTCCTTTTAGAAGCAACTCTAATGAGTGCTTTTGAATACCATACATATTTTTTAATGCAATTATTTGATCTAACACTTGCTGATCTGGTGCATTCAAATCTTTGCGCTTGGTGGCTAAAATCATTTTATTTTTGCTGGTATGTTCCAAAGCCACAAATTCAAAAACTTTAGTCTCGTAACCATAGGCTTTTAACAATAGCGCTCGAATTGTATCTGTCAGCATTTCAGCTTGTTGCCCCTCATGAATACCAAACTGCAACATTGGTTTTAATACAGAGGGACTTTGCATTTGAGGTCTCAACTCTTTGTGGCAGCACGGCGCGCACATAATCATTTGCGCATTCAATCGAATACCGGTATGAATCGCAAAATCAGTTGCTACATCACAGGCATGCAACGCAATCATGACATCGAGTTTTTCAGGCGAGTAAGTTCGTACATCTCCTTGGAAAAAATCTAAATGCTTAAAATCTGATTTACGGGCAACATCTTGACAGAATTGAACCATTTTCTCGTTCAGTTCCACACCTGTAACATAAGGATTATAATCATTTTTTTGTAAGTAGTCATACAGTGCAAAGGTGAGATAACCTTTACCTGAGCCAAAATCGACAACGTTGAGCTGCTGATCAACTTGAATTTGGTTTAATGCGCCTGAGCAAATCTCAACAAATTTATTAATCTGTTTCCACTTACGCGCCATGCTTGGAATAATTTGTTCTTTTTGATCCGTAATACCCAACGGTTGAAGAAAATAACTTTCTTGCTCAACAAAACGGTGTTTTTGACGGTCGTGTGATTTTTCAATGATCTTGGAGACTGAAGCCTTTTTACTTTGAGTTAAGATCGCTTTTTTCTTATTTTTCTTGAGCTGTAACTCGCTGTCCAATGTAAAAAGATTGGCTTGTTTGCATTCACTGACCAATTTACTCACCAACGGATCAGCTTCATCAATTGGAAAATTTTTGGTCACATCTTGAGTTTTAAAGCGATACAGAACATTCAGCATCCATTCATCTTGTAATCGAATCATGCGTAAAGTCATCTTCTCTAAAGCTTCTATCTCGCCCTGATACTGACTCAGAATCATACGATCAAAACGCTGAGAAGCTAATGCTTGATGAAATGCTTCAAGAAATTGTTGCTCTTGCGGTGTGGAGGATGCCGAAACGGTCATAAACAGTGCCAAAAAAAGAAATGCTATTAAATTTTAATGCGTCTTACGCGAAAAGCAAAATTCAATTACGATACAGATGTATAATTAAATGTGTAAGTGAACAATGAAAGCATCTCCTGCTTCGTATGATCCATTAGAAGAAAAAATTAATTTCATCAGTCATGCCATTGGTGCTGTCTTGGCCGTCATCGGTGCCATTTTATTGATTATAAAAGGTGCTGCTTATCCTATGGCACAATGGATCGGGCTTTGGGTCTATGGACTTAGTTTAGTTCTACTCTTTACTGCGTCTAGTCTTTATCATTTTGCGGAAACACCTGAGCGTCGGGGTTGGTTTAAAAAATTGGACCACACGGCTATTTATTATCTCATCGCAGGAACATACACGCCTTTTCTATCTATAGCTTTACCAACGCAAAAAGCTCACTATTTATTAATTGCGCTTTGGGCAATTGCGGCGATTGGGACTTTATTCAAATTGGTGTTTATTCACCATTTTCAAAAAATATCGCTTTTTGCCTATCTCGCAATGGGATGGTTAGCATTACTTGTGATTGATGATATGCGCACATATTTATCTGATCAAAGTTTAACCTTGCTTATAATTGGTGGCCTTGCTTACACCATAGGCGCATTGTTTTATGCTTTAAAAAAGGTAAGATACACTCACGCTATCTGGCATATTTTTGTATTGATAGGTGCAGGATCACATTTCTTGTCTATTTATCTTTACGTGCTATAACCACTTCAACTACATCGTCTAGCAACCCTAACACCGTAGAGCGAGTTGGTATTTCGTATTTTTTTAAGAAATTACGCCTTTTTTAAAAAGATTACGCTATTAAATCTAAGTTTTTTATTTTTAGTAAGTGTAAGGTCTCTCATGGCGTCTAATACAGCATCACAACAAGCTCAACCCGCAAACTCTAAAACTCGGGTATTAACTGCAAGTCTCGTTGGTACAACCATCGAGTTCTTCGATTTTTATATTTACGCAACAGCTGCAGTCATTATTTTCCCCTACTTGTTCTTTCCAACAAGTACAGATCCTATGACAGCAACGATTCAATCATTAGCAACTTTTGCAATCGCATTCATCGCACGTCCTATCGGCGCCGCACTATTCGGTCATTTGGGAGATCGAATCGGTCGTAAAGCAACCTTAGTGGCAGCCTTGCTAACCATGGGACTTTCTACCGTTGCGATTGGTTTACTTCCAACCTATGCGCAAATTGGCATTGTGGCACCCTTACTTTTAGCTTTGTGCCGATTAGGTCAGGGCTTAGGTTTAGGTGGCGAATGGTCAGGTGCAGTTCTACTCGCAACTGAAAATGCGCCAGAAGGCAAACGTGCTTGGTACGGTATGTTCCCTCAACTTGGTGCACCAATCGGCTTCATCCTTGCCACAGGCTCTTTCCTTACGCTTGGGGCATTCATGAGTGAAGAAGCATTCATGTCATGGGGATGGCGTATTCCATTTATTTCAAGTGCCTTATTGGTGATTGTAGGCTTGTGGATTCGCTTAAAGTTGCATGAAACGCCAGCATTCCAAAACGTGCTGGATAAACAAAAAGAAGTGAATGTCCCTTTTGTACAAGTTTTTAAAAAGCATTCAAAAATGCTTGTACTCGGAACGATTGCAGCCATTTGTACTTTCGTAGTTTTTTACTTAACCACCGTATTTGCATTGCAATGGGGTACAAAACAATTAGGTTACTCTCGTGAAGAGTTCCTACAACTTCAGTTGGTTGCAACGCTTTGTTTTGCAGCATTTATTCCCCTTTCTGCAATTTTTGCGGAAAAGTTCGGTCGTAAAACCACTTCGATTGCGGTGTGTGTAATTTCTGCTATTTTTGGTATTTTCTTTGCGGACATGTTGGAGTCAGGAAGCACACTGATTGTGTTCTTATTCTTATGTATTGGTCTTGCGATTATGGGCTTAACCTATGGTCCAATCGGTACGGTACTTTCAGAAATCTTCCCGACATCGGTGCGTTATACTGGTTCAGCGTTAACATTTAACCTTGCTGGTATTTTTGGTGCATCTTTCGCACCTTTGATTGCAACGAAATTAGCAACTGAATATGGTTTGTCTGCAGTAGGCTATTATTTGACGGCTGCATCAATCCTTTCACTGATTGCTTTCCTGATGATTCGCGAAACGAAACATGATGATGTGAATAATCAAATTTGATGCTTTCAGCTAATAAAAAAACCGGCTTAAGCCGGTTTTTTTATTAGCTGAGCTCAATGATATCAATCATCGGTGGTACTCTGAATCTGAATGGAACACCTACCATGCCAGTACCTACGGACACATAAACATTGGCATGTTCATGCTTATATAAACCACGTTTATGACCCAAGATAGATACTTTTTTCATGATGTAATCTGTCAACCACGGAAGCTCCACTTGTCCCCCATGTGTATGCCCTGACAACATCAACGGATGAGTTGGCAATTTTGGCACCATATCCACCGTATCCGGATTATGTGACAGAATTAACCACGGCTTATCTTGTGGTAAATCAGGCATATCCCGCATGTCAGCCTTACCTGCCCACAAATCCCCCACACCAATCAATCTAAACTCATCAAACTCAACAATCTTACCTTCAATATCCATCACCTGATTTGAAGCTAGCGCATCTTTTAATAATGCCTGAATTGGTGGACCTGGATATTGCTCATCATGATTACCATTCACAGAATAGACAGGCGCTTGAATTTCTCTTAATACTCGGAGCTCTTCTGCCAGCTTATTTTCTGGTTCATAGGTCCAATCTCCTGCCACAACTACTAAATCTGGTTGAGCTTGATTAATCTTATTCACGATAATTTTCAGTTGTCTTTCATGCCCAGAAAACAATCCAATATGTAAGTCTGCAATTAATGCCACTTTAATCGGATGTTTAAAGGGTTGCGCCGAACTTAACTTGTAACTCAGGTTATTCACTACTACACGATGTGGCTCAATGAAACGTGCATAAATCAATACACTGCTCAACAAGAAAATAAACACACCTTCATGCAATGAAAATATACCTTGCCAAGTAGCAAAAATACTAAAAAACCACAACGGAACAAGTAAATAAGAAAGATAAAATGCCAAGAGATGAACAAAGGCTTTAAATGGATGTATGGTTTCAGTTCGAGATTGGCTCATCCATGCTTGCGTGACTCCCCAAATAGCGAAGAGCGAGAAAATAATATAGAACGCAGCAAGGATGTTATTTGTTGTCCACATATTCAATCTCTTTCATTAAATCAGACGAATAATCTGAGTGGTTCATTTATCTTTTAAATGGTGCTCTTTATACTTTAGCACACTGAGTTCAAAGAATAGATTATGCAAGCAAATCACATGAAAAAGAATCAATCTCAACAATTGAATCGCCAAAAGAGAACATCTTTTAAAATGCGCTTCATCATGAGTTCATGTTTGGTTCTTGCTTTACCTGCATGCTCAACTTTACCTACTCAACAAGCTATTGCACCTCAATATGCGTACGACATCGACACTCATGACACTTCATTGGCGCAAATTGTCGAACCTTTGAAAATTAAGAATCCTGAATTAACAGGTTTTCATGTTTTATATGATCCAATCGAAGCGATAGCTGCACGTTTTCAATTAATTGAGAAAGCTGAGAAAACACTCGACCTTCAATATTACATTTGGGATAACGACCGTGTAGGTGCATTGGCTCTTTATAAAATCATTCAAGCTGCTGATCGTGGTGTAAAAGTCAGATTGTTAATGGATGACAATAACGCTAAGACGATGGAAAGTATTTATCTCGCGCTGGATCAACATCAAAACATTGACGTAAAGTTATTCAATCCTTATAAATTCCGACGCCTTAGACCCGTTGATATGATTTTGGATCTGAAACGTATCAATCGACGGATGCACAACAAAACGTTTACAGCTGACAATCAAATTACCCTGATTGGCGGCCGAAATATGAGTAATCAATACTACAATGTCAGTGACCGATATCAATTTTCAGATGTCGATGTCATGCTTGTCGGTCATGCAGTAAGTGATATTACACACTCATTTGATGAGTACTGGAATCATGGATATGCCTATCCAGTTAAAAATATTGTCAATCATCAACAATATACATTGCGCTATGACGGTTTAAAACAGCAACTGCAAGAACACTTTGATGATGGTGCTGTACGTAGTTATGTTGAAATTACTCGTGAATCTCATGATTTTGATCGTTGGCTCAATCAAGAAATTAAGCTGGATTGGGTGAAAGCAGAAGTCATCAAAGATTCACCAGAAAAAATCAAAGCGAAAGCAAAGAAAGAGGAACATCTCAACTTTCAACTGGTTGAACGCTTAGAGAAACCAGAAAAAAGTGTCGATATCATTTCCGCTTACTTCGTTCCTGAACGCAAGGGTGAGCAACGCTTAAGTGCGATCGCACAAGATGGTATTAAAGTTCGCGTACTGACCAACTCTTTTAAAGCCAATGATGTTGCACTTGTACATGCGTTTTATGCGAAATACCGACAAGATTTACTGCAAAACGGCGTAGAGTTATATGAGTTCCTCCCTGCTTTGCCAGAAGAATTCCAAAATAAAAATAATATTGAAATTTCTAAGCAGTCCAAAGTGAGCCTTAAAGGGCTGAGTCGCTCAAGCCTGCATGCAAAAATGATGGCTTTGGATGATAAGCAAGTATTTATCGGATCATTTAATTTTGATCCACGTTCAGCCAATTTAAATACTGAAATTGGCGTCATTTTAAACAGCCAGCCCCTAGCGCAAGCTGTCCATAAAACCATGGATCAGAACCTAAAAAAATATGCTTATAAATTAGTTCTAGATTCACAAAATAATATTAATTGGAAACAAGCGACACCTGAAGGTATTAAAATCTATACCAAAGAACCAAAAATGAAATGGTGGCAAAAAGCAAGCTTGAAAGTTATCTCGTGGTTGCCAATCGAAGGATTCATGTAAAAAGCAGGGATCATCATCATCCCTGCTTTGCTTCTACTGATTAAGCTTTGAGTACTTTTTGATGTAATGCTTCCAATCCTTCCTGCATTCTGAGTTGCACTTCTCTCGTTAAGCTTTCTACTGTATGCCCAGTAACATCAATCGTGGGCAAGGCTGTTAAATGTGCAACGACTTGAGGCATTTCCAATACCGCTTTGAGATGCGCGGCAAATCCGATATTTCCAATGAAGGGAGCAACCTGATCTAACTCCCCCTCTTGATTGACATAACAGATTAAACAAACTTGCACTGGTTTTTGAGCCTCGATAGCTGCAGCTAAAATTCTTCCATGCACTTTTTTGACCTTGGTTCCATCAGTCGTGGTTGCTTCTGGAAAAAATAAGACAGGGATATTTTGCTTCAAAAATTCCGTGATTTGCTCTTTAATACGGACCGAATCTCCTGAACCTCGTTTAATGAACAGTGTTCCACCCCCCTTGGCAAGTTTCCCAAAAATCGGCCAATTTTCAATTTCTGCTTTTGCTAAGAAAAATACACGCGCACTCGAACCCAATACAGGAATATCTAACCAAGAGATATGATTGCTCACCCATAATGCGGGTTCACGAGGAATGTTGCCATGCACTTGTAAATCGATATTAAAAACTTTGCATAAGCGACGGCAAAAATGTTGTACATAGCGAGTATTGTTTGGATTATTCGGATTTTTATACATTTGATGCCTAAAAATTAAATAAAACCCTTCAGTGACAGCAGCAGTACCTGAGATGATTTTTTGGCTATATAGCGCTGTTTTTGAAAATAAATTGAGTTTTTTAGGCGTTAATGTTGTCATAAATTATTTCACTAAATAATAACAGGCGTTATCCACTATAGCTCCATTCTATACTGAGCTCACCAGAGATGCATTGATTATAAAAACCGTATACATAGATTTGAAAATTCAATTTCAATTCAAACACCCAATAAAATACAATTTTTAAATCGAATTTATAGATTGAAAAATTATGCAAACTCCAACTCAATCATCAAATCAAGTCATTCCCATCTGGTCGGCACTCTTCTCATTGGCATCAATTGTCAGTGGCGTCTTTTTATTTATGCTGGCGTTTATACTCATGTTCAAAACTGCTTTAGGTTAATTTAAATCTATTTCCCTCAATTGTTCAATTTCCTCTACACTAGAGTTTTGATGTGGAGTGTTAGCTGAGTGGAAGTTACTGGACAAAATCAAGCAAATGAACGTGCGGTCTTGGTGAGTGTTAATGTCCAAATATTAGAAGATCTTGATCAAGAAGAATTTCGTTTATTGGCCAAATCTGCTGGTGCAGAAATTCTTGAACATATACAAGCTCAACGTATTAAACCTGACCCTAAATTTTTTATTGGTTCGGGTAAAGCTGAAGAAATCGCCGAATTTGTTGCAGCGGTAGAAGCTGATATTGTCATTTTCGATCATTCCCTCACACCATCTCAAGAACGTAATCTCGAGCGTGTTATTCAATGTCGTGTTATTGATCGTACTCGCCTTATCTTAGATATTTTTGCACAACGCGCACGAACACATGAAGGTAAACTACAAGTTGAATTGGCTCAGTTAGACCATCTCGCTTCACGTTTAGTGGGTGGTCGCATGGGCTTAGATGGCCAAAAAGGTGGTATTGGTTTACGTGGTCCAGGTGAAACACAATTAGAAACAGATCGTCGTTTACTTCGTCTCCGCATAACCCAGCTCAAAGACAAACTTGAAAAAGTCCGCCAAACACGAATTCAAGGTCGTGCAGCGCGTCAAAAAGCGTCTATTCCAACAGTGTCTCTAGTCGGTTATACCAACGCAGGGAAATCCACCCTATTTAATATTCTTGCTGAAAGTGATGTGTATGCAGCAGATCAATTGTTCGCAACACTTGACCCAACTTTAAGAAGATTAAATTGGGATGGCATTGGAACATTGGTCTTGGCTGACACAGTCGGATTCGTTCGCAATCTTGCACACTCATTAGTAGAGTCATTCAAAGCTACCCTTGAAGAAACACTTGAGGCGACTTTGCTTTTACATGTTATCGATTCAAATAGTCCAGAAAAGCTTGAGCAAATTGATGCTGTTGAAAAAGTCCTAAAAGAAATTGGGGCTCAAGTGCCAATACTACGCGTATACAACAAAATTGATCAAACGGGTGAAGAACCTAAAATCATTTATGCTTCTCCCAATTTGCCTGATCGAGTCTATGTTTCAGCACACTCAAGTCAAGGTTTAGATTTACTGCGACAAGCCGTTCAAGAGTGTTTAATGGGGCAAATACAACAATTTGAACTCACACTCAGACCTGAATATGGCAAATTACGCAATCAACTGTATGAATTAAATGTGATTCAGTCTGAACATTATGATGATCTAGGTCATTTGATTTTAAATATTCAAATTGCGCCACATAAATTAGAGCAACTTATAAAACAAGCACATTTACCAATTGATCAAATTCTTGGTGATAAGGCGCAACAATTTAAAAGACCTTTAGAAGAGTTTGAAATCAAATCATAAATCAGTTAAAACGTGATAAATAATGTTAAAAGTATAATCATGATGCAGTGGATGAAAACGATAGATTGGCCAGCATGGATTGGCACCATAGTGCTTATTATTGGCTTCCGAGAAGGTTCAGTTTGGCTTATGACTCAATTGAATCATCCCGAACTGGGCAATCTTGTCGGGTTGCTTTCCTTACTATTTGTACTGTTTGCTTGGCGTAGATTTGGCACTCTTCCAACCAGAGTTGTCGATGTAAATAATAAAATCATGAAAGAAAGTGCTTTCGCATTTTTACCAATTAGTGCTGGGGCATTGGTTATGTTGGTTCATATGGGTAAAGAAATTCCTCTTTTTTTACTCGTACTCACGTTAAGTACACTTATTCCACTTTGGGTTTACGCCAAAATGGCAAAACGCTGGTTATAGGAGAGAAATATGCTCGCAATTTTAATCGGCTTTGCTATTACGTTATTCGCCTATTTAATTTCAAAACCCTGTAACCGTGTCGTACCACAGATTCCTGTCATTGTGTTCGGGATGTTCTTTGTGATCGTCATCTTACTGATTATTGGTATTCCTTATGATCACTACATGAAAGATGTCAATCCGATTTTTGATCATTTATTAGGATACGTCACAGTGGCTCTCGCGATCCCACTTGCAGCGATGCGTTATGACGATTTACCACTAAAAGGCATTTTAGGAATATTAGTGTTTGCTAGTGTCAGTGCTGTCGCATTGCCTATGGGCTTAGCGTATCTACTGCATATGGCAGATTCGACCATTATGGCTTTCGCTACACGTGCAGTGACAACACCAATCGCAATTAATATTGCGACCTTACTCCATGCACCAATTAGCTTAGCCATTCTAATCGTCATTTTATCTGGTGTGATTGGCGCAGCTTTTTCACCACTCATACTACGTCATATTAATGATGAGCGTGCCTCAGGCTTAGCACTCGGTTTAGCAGCCCATGCAATTGGGACAGCTCAAGCTTGGCAACGAGGCAGTGTAGCTGGTCGTTATGCTGCATTTGGTATGGCGGTAAATGCAACGTTTACAGCCGTTTGGCTCCCTACTTTTATTTACTTTTTAAAAGCGACCTCTTGATATACCCACAACTGAAAATAAAAAAGCCACTGATGAGTGGCTTTTTTATTAGACGAAAACGACCAAAAGTAGATTCTATGCAAACATAGGATTATCAACAGCAAACATTTGCTGATCTTCAAGACGATACGCCATTAATTGATTGCCCCAGACACAACCACCGTCAACATTCTGAATATGCTCAGATATTGTTTTGCCCTGTAAGGCAGCCCAATGTCCAAAAATGACTTGATGAGTTTGGGCAGCTTTTGACTCATATTCAAACCATGGCTGATAGCCAGCTGGCATCGGCTCATCTAAAGCATCTTTAAAACTAAATTCGAGTCGTCCCTCTGGATCAGTCAAACGCATACGGGTTAGATAATTAACAATACATCGTAAGCGCTCATGTCCTGTTAAATCATCTGACCATAATGTAGGTTCTTTACCATACATTTCTTTCAAAAATGCATCCAGAACATCAAAATCATCATGCGCAATAACCGCTTCAACCTCTTGAGCAAACTGTTTCACTTGCTCTACTGTCCAAATATGTGGAATACCCGCATGTGTAATGACAATATTTTCATTTGGACATAAACATAAGGGTTGTTTGCGTAACCAGTCGATTAAATCATCACTGTCAATCGCATCAATCACATCACGAGTATTGTCTTTCTCTTTAATCTCTTTAATGCCCCTTGCGCCCGCTAACAAGGTCAAATCATGATTACCCAAGACTGTCGCAGCAACGCCTCGATCGACCAGTTTCTTGATAAAACGTAAAGCGCCAATCGAGTTTTCACCACGTGCGACTAAATCACCCGCAAACCATAAAAAATCCTGATCAGGATCAAATTTGATTTCCTTGAGTAACATTTTCAAAGCTTCAAAACAGCCCTGAACATCACCAATCACGTAATTATATCGAATGTTTTCACCAGCCATTTATGCATCTACCATTTGATCTGCAAGTGCAACAAATTGAGCAAGTGTTAATGTTTCTGGACGCGCCATTGGATCAACACCAGCTTTTTCAAATCCTTCCTCTTGCAACATGCCTTTTAAACTGTTGCGAAGTGTCTTACGGCGTTGTGTAAATACATGGGAGACTAAACGTGCCAAGGCTTTTTCATTCTTCGCCACTATTGGTTTTACATCATACGGCTCTAAGCGAAATACCGCAGAAGTTACTTTGGGTGGTGGGTTGAACGAACCAGGTGGCACTTCAAACAAGAATGTTGGTTTACAGTAATACTGAATCATGACTGATAAACGACCATATTCTTTGGTATTTGGTGATGCCGTAATACGATCGACCACTTCTTTTTGCAACATAAAGTGCATGTCTTTGACTTTGTCACCAAACTCTAAGAGATGAAATAACAAAGGTGTAGAAATGTTATAAGGTAAGTTACCGACAACACGCAACGGACGACCATCAAACAGTTCAGTGAAATCGTAGCGTAAGGCATCAGTTTCCACAATAGTTAAACGTTCAGGATGCGGTACACGACCGGGTAATCCAGCTGCTAAATCACGGTCTAATTCAATGACAGTCAAAGCATCACATTCACCAATTAAAGGCGATGTTAAAGCGGCAAGACCTGGACCAATTTCAACAATATTGTCACCAGTACGCGGGTTCACCGAACGCACAATTTTGGCAATGACACGTTGGTCATGTAAGAAGTTTTGACCAAAACGCTTACGCGTGTGATGCCCTTCATCTTTCGGGTTTAAGGCATTAATCTGATACATAAAGATTTCCAACGTGTAATTAAGACAAGATCACTGACGCGCTAAATCGAGCGCTAAGTCCACAGCCACATGTAAGCTCGAGCTTTTCGCAAGTCCAGTACCTGCGAGGGAGAGTGCTGTGCCATGATCGACAGAGGTGCGAATAAACGGCAAGCCCAAAGTAATATTAATGGCTTCACCAAATCCTTGCGATTTTAACACAGGTAATCCCTGATCGTGATACATGGCTAAAACTGCATCGGCATCTTTTAAATTTTCTGGTGTAAATAAGGTATCTGCAGGCAGACATAAACTCATGTCTATCCCTTGCGCACGATAGCGTTCAAGTACAGGATTAATCACTTCGATCTCCTCCACTCCTAAATAACCATCTTCACCTGCATGAGGATTTAAACCGCACACCAAAATTTTGGGAGATTCGATTTTAAATTTTGATTTTAAATCATGAATCAGGATTTCGATGACCTGATGCAAGCGCTCAGCTGTAATCGCATCCGCAACCGCACGAAGGGGTAAGTGCGTGGTTGCAAGTGCAACACGTAAGGTTTTGGTTGCCAGCATCATGACCACGCGTAACACACCAGCAAACTCTTGGTAAAACTCAGTGTGACCACTGAAATGAATACCTGCCTCATTAATCACTGACTTTTGTACAGGTGCTGTCGCCACGCCAACGCTTTTACCTGACATCGCATAATCTGCAGAACGGCGGAGTTGCTCTAAGACATAACTCGCATTTTGAGCATTTAACTCACCCAGTACTACTCTTTCATTTAAAGGAATATGTTCCACATAAAGCTGACCCACTTTTGACGATGTTTGTTGCCCTTGATACTCAATCACTTCAACTTCAAGATGAAGTTTTTCTGCACGTTGATTGAGCATTTGTATATCAGCAAGCACGACGAGTGGACGCTCATCCAAACGTTGCGCAAGGCTTAAACAGATATCAGGACCAATTCCAGCAGGCTCACCGCTGGTGACATACAAAGGAAGCATAACTATCATCATTCAAGGATTTTTATTATTTTAATACAGATCGAATGTACGATGTTCAACAATACCAAAATGGTAAAATCTTAGCCCTCTGATTTTTTTAATCGTTCTTTTGAGTCTTTTAGCGCCAATCCATACGAAATCTTGCATCTAATAGACCAAAAGCATGAGCGACTTCGGATACACATACAATCACGATGACGAAGAACAAACCCAACAAAAGAATCCGTCCAATCGTTGAACGCGCTGAATAAAATGCTGAATCTTTAATGCACAAGAAACCAAAGCCACCGATTAAATAGATGATCCAAGGGAAAATCATAAAATGTGCATACATTGAATATATAAGAATGACACTTAAAACATCGATTCCATAAATAGTGCCAAACACCATGCCTAACGCTAAATATATTCCGAGAAAAATGAATAAAAATCCGGTCAAAAATTTCGTCACCTTGCTCACTTTGATTTGATCATGGCGTGAAGATAAATCTGAATGATGAACAGGAGGAGAGAAACGATCATTATTATTTAATGAACTCATCAAAACTCCGAGCTATTATTATGATTATTTCCTCATTCTAAAAGAAATTGATTAAATAAACCGCTATACTTTTCAATCTAAATTAAATAGAATATGCTCCTCGAAATCTTAATATTTTGATTGTGGTTCTAGTGTTTTTCCGCTAGAATTCGCTCTCCTTTTTGTTTGGACAGATTCCACCGTCCAAACCAACTATAATAGGTAGTGGTTAATGAAAACTCTCAGCGCTAAGCCAGCTGAAGTTCAACACGACTGGTACGTTGTTGATGCTTCTGGCAAAACTTTAGGTCGTCTTGCGACTGAAATCGCACGTCGTTTACGCGGTAAGCACAAAACTTCTTATACTCCTCACGTTGACACTGGTGATTACATCGTAATTATCAATGCTGAGCAAGTTCAAGTAACTGGTAATAAGTCACTTGATAAGAAATACTATCGCCACACTGGTTTCCCTGGTGGTATCCGTGAAACTAACTTTGAAAAATTAGTTGCTCACAAGCCAGAAGAAATCTTCCAACGTGCTGTAAAAGGCATGTTGCCAAAAGGTCCTCTTGGTTATGCTATGATCAAGAAAATGAAAGTGTATGCTGGTGCTGAGCATCCTCACACAGCTCAACAGCCACAAGTTTTGGACATCTAAGGGATACAGCACATGGCTACTAACTATGGTACAGGTCGCCGTAAGACCGCAACTGCACGTGTTTTCCTATCTGCTGGTACTGGTAAACTCGTTATTAACAACCGTTCTTTAGAACAATACTTCGGTCGTGAAACTGCTCGTATGGTTGTACGTCAACCACTTGAGCTTTTAGATGCTACTGAGAAATATGACCTTTACATCACTGTTGCTGGTGGTGGTATCGGTGGTCAAGCTGGCGCAATCCGTCACGGTATTACTCGTGCATTGATCGCTGCTGACGAAACTTTAAAACCTGCTCTTCGTCAAGCTGGCTTCGTTACTCGTGATGCTCGTGAAGTTGAACGTAAGAAACTTGGTTTACGTAAAGCTCGTAAACGTCCACAATTCTCTAAACGTTAATTCGTTTTCCGAATTCGGACAAAAAAACCTTGGCTTATGCCAAGGTTTTTTTTCATCTTTATATTTTCCCTTACTCATGAAAATCAGTCGTACACGATACTTTAAAATGAATATTAAACTCTGATATCAATAAAAAGACGCTAGTTTTTATTGCTCTATTTTGACTGACTTAAACAAACATATGCTTAATCATCTATCCCAATTTGAGGATTGTTAACTTTTATAACTTCATTAAAAAATACTTTCATGCAGTTTTTTAAATTAAGAGGATAAAAATGTTAAATAGGGAAATATGTTTATCATTCGCCGTAGCCGCTACAATATTCGGTACATCCAATATTGCACAAGCAAATAACTCACAATCAATAGATGCTTTAGCCGTGTGCTGGCAATCCAATACGGGTAAGCATGTTTGTGATGGACCTATACAAAGATTAATGTCTTCATATGAAAACATAAATAAAGCATTAGAGTTAGTTGGATGCTCAGATGGATATCCTGTACAAAATAATAGTCTGGTACATCGATCTTTAGGTCAAAAATTCTCAGTGGTTTACAAGTGTGGCTATAAACTTAGACCTGGCGACACAAGTGCATTAACTAACAATCGCGACGTCCGTCAATGGTGGAGTGGAATCATACATTAGTGCACAAGGCCGATTTAAAGATCGGCTTTTTACATCGCTTTGGATAAAAAAGTTAAAGATTGAATTTCAACAATGCAAGGATAGAAGTTAATAAAAAACGTTCCAGACATAAATACGAATCAATATAAAATCCAAGTGTTTTAATATGCATCGCTCATTAAACGATGATTTTAGCGTGCTTTTTTAGTATCCTTATCTATTCATTAATACTTTGATTGGAATATGTCAGTCGAAACCACCCCATTACAAGGCATCACCATTTATAGTCATGCAGATGACTTTCGATCGCATTGGATTCGCTTCTTACTGGCAGAAAAACAAATTAAACACAATTTATTTATTATCGACGAAGACAACGAGGATCTTGCGAGTTTAAATCCATACAATCGACTCCCGATGATGATTGAAAATGAGTTAAAACTTTTCAATACATCCATCATTTCTGAATATTTAGATGATCGCTATCGTCAGAATAAGTTATATTCAGATGCTCCTGCTCCACGTGCAGAACAACGCCAATATATATGGCGTTTTGAAAATGACTGGTTAAAACTTGCAGATGATATGTTGCGCCACCCAGACACACTTGATGTTGACGCACAAAAGGCAGCCCAAAAAAAGTTAAAAGATACGCTTATCTCGCTGACACCTTTGTTTCAGCACTATCCTTATTTCATGTCTGAACAATTTACAATTTTAGATTGCATGTTGGCACCGATTTTTATACGGTTAAGAACGATGGGTATTGAGCTTCCAAAGCAACAATGCCGCCCGTTTTATTTATATTGCCAGCGTGTTTTCAGTCGTCCAGCCTTCATTAAGTCCATGACGGTTCAGGAAAAAAATCGTTATAGTCCTGAATTAAAATCCGCTTAAAAAAGCAAAAGAGTGAGTCACATGTCTGATCAAGAAATCAAATTAAGTCCAACTCGCCCGTATTTAGCACGTGCGATTTATGAATGGATTTGCGATAACAATCTCACCCCATATCTACTGGTAGATGCCACACAACCTTATACCGATGTACCTACACAGTTCGTTCAAGACGGTCAGATTGTTTTAAATATCGTGCCACATGCTGTGCATCAACTACACATGAGCAATGAAGCGATTACCTTTTCTGCACGTTTTGGTGGTGTTTCCAAAGATATTTATGTGCCAATCAATGCTGTACTCGGGTTATATGCAAAAGAAAATGGTCAAGGATTATTCTTTGATCCTGATGAATATGCCAATGCACAAACGGATGAAAATCCGATAGAATCTAAACAGCAACAAAATCAAGAAAATGAAGCACCAAAGAAAAAACCGAGTTTAAGAATTTTGGATTGAAAAAACTTACAGGAGAGTTGAATGGCTTTTGATTTAGTACAATATTTTGTTGAGCAGACCAAAATTCAAAAGCCTCAGCTGTTGAAACAGTATCCAGCTGAACAACGGCATGAATATCTCAATGAATTAAATATCTTAGCTTTAGGCAAACTCATCAGCCTATGGCGTAAAGACGAAAAAAAAATCTACCAAGAAATTCATGCCGCTGACCAACTTTATATTCAAGAAGTCGCACGGCATTTGACAACATCTCAACATAATCAGTCTACGCTGTCTCATCAAGAACTTGAAACTGCGACATCAGAGATTTTGACCTTACAGCTTAATGAACTTAAACAGCTTGATGTAACAGGTCATTATCAACTACAAGGCATGAATGAATTACTTCAGGGTCAAGTTGAACATCTCTCTGGTAAAGCAAAAGATTGGGTTTGGCTAACAAATAACCTAAATGAGTTGATTGGTTCTCAACCTGTCATTCAAGAAGAGATATCATTAGACCAAACGATGAAGGAGTTTCATGACATGGTCAATCAAGTTCAACATGATCACCACGATGTTGCTGAGCCAGAAGTAGTGGCTACACCAACTTGGGCAAAAGTTTTAGAACCTGTAGTTGCGATTGCAATTCTTTGGGTGCTTTACTGTGCCGTACAAACAGTATTTGCATAAATCTGGTCATAAAAAAAGCCATCTTTAGATGGCTTTTTTTTATTGCTTATTCAGCATCAACCTCAATATTCATCAAGATTTGACGTTTTTTCACTTGCTGACCAACTTGTCCTACGATTTCACCCACAACACCGTCCACATCTGACTTAATTTGCTGTTGGATTTTCATCGCTTCAAGAATCAATAATGTTTGTCCTTTAGTTACACGCTCTCCAGGTTGAGCAATGACATTTATAATTGCACCATCCATTGGGGCACGAATTTTACCATCCCCTGCCACATCGGCAGTCTCAGGTGGTAAATAGGTAATATTTTCCACCATGACGTTGCCATTCGCGCGATCTAAATAAACAAAATTACCATCAAGAACATAGTCGATTCGACGTCGAATTCCATTAATGCTATAAATCAATTGCTGTGTATTTTGCGCTACAACCTCAATCGACTGGCTTTCACCACAGGTTTCAACACTCACTGAACGACCATCACGATGCACAATGAGATCTAACTTTTGATCATCATATCGAAGTTTCAGTGGTAATGCTGAAGAAACTCCTGTGTTCCAATCTGTTTGCGCAGATGCATTTATCAACAACGCTGCAATCAATGCTAAGCTTTCTAAATTTAGACTCTGTTTATTCAAACTCACATCACTTTGGAAATGCTGTTGAATAAAACCAGTGTTCACATCACCCTCCACCACAAGTGGATGACGTAATAAGTTAACTAAAAACTCCTTATTACTGTTTACACCTAACAGTACAGAATCATTTACAGCACGTGCAAGTAAACGAATCGCATCGGTACGTGTTTTGCCATGTACGATGATTTTAGCCACCATTGGATCGTAGAATGGGCTAACTTCATCAGTTGGCATCATACCGTGATCGATACGTACGCCTTCTAAATCCGAAGGTTGCCAACGCAATACTTTGCCTGTTTGTGGTAAGAAGTCTTGGCGTGGGTCTTCTGCATATAAACGCACTTCAATGGCATGACCATTCATAGTCAATTCTTCTTGCTTGAGCGGTAATGTTTCACCGTTTGCCACACGAAGCTGCCATTCCACAAGATCAAGACCTGTAATCATCTCTGTTACAGGATGCTCTACTTGCAAACGTGTGTTCATTTCTAAGAAATAAAACTCACCTGATTGATCTAGTAAGAATTCAACCGTACCTGCACCCACATAGTTACAAGCTTTGGCTGCGGCAACTGCGGCATCACCCATGGCTTGACGTGTTTCTTGTGTCAATACTGGACATGGTGCTTCTTCAACCACTTTTTGGTGACGACGTTGAATCGAGCAATCACGTTCAAATAAATACACGTAGTTGCCATGTGTATCACCAAAGACTTGGATTTCTACATGGCGAGGCGCAATCACTGCTTTCTCGATAATCAGCTCACCCGAACCGAACGCATTTTCTGCTTCAGAACGGGCAGTTTTTAACGCTTCAAGCAAATCAGCTTCTTGATGTACAAGACGCATACCACGTCCACCACCACCTGCTGATGCTTTCACCATCAATGGGAAACCTACTTTTTTCGCTTGATCTGCTAAAAAGTCGATGTCTTGTTGGTCGCCCTCATAACCCGGTACACATGGTACGCCTGCTTCAATCATGGCGATTTTAGACAAACGCTTGCTACCCATGAGTTCAATCGCACCTGCTGGCGGACCAATAAAGGTAATACCATTTTCTGCACATGCTGCGGCAAAATCTGTATTTTCAGATAAGAAACCATAGCCCGGATGCACAGCATCTGCGCCCGTTTTCTTACACGCTGCGATAATATTTGGAATCGATAAATAAGATTCTGATACTTTTGAAGGGCCAATATAAACCGCTTCATCTGCGACTTGTACGTGACGCGCATTTTTGTCGGCATCAGAATACACAGCAACGGTTTCGTAACCTAAGGCTTTTGCTGTACGCATCACACGAGCAGCAATTTCACCACGGTTTGCAACTAATACTTTTGTAAACGCCATAGTTCCACCAATTTTTTAGGCTCCTCTGATCTTGAGGAGCGTATCCTTTTTAATTCACATTCATACAGGCGTTGGAATGTGGTTTATTCTGCCCAGCTTGGTTGGCGTTTTTGGATAAACGCCATAGTACCTTCCATGCCTTCTGCACTTGCCACGGCATCTGCAAATTGACGTGCTGCATCATCAAGTAACGGCCCCAATTCTTCTTTGGTGGTACGATGTAATAATGCTTTGGTTGCACGCGATGCCAATGGCGCACAGCGTTTAATTTGGGTAATGGTTTCTTCAAGTGCTGATGCAAGTTCAACTTCATCTGCAACCACTTGATGCACAATCCCCACCTCTAAAGCGGTTTGACCCTTAAAGCGCATACCTAATAAGGCTAAACGACGTGCTTGAGTTAAGCCCACACGTGTCACCACAAACGGTGCGATTTGTGCAGGTAAAATCCCTAAGCCAGTTTCAGGTAAGCCAAATTGTGCTTCCGCATGCGCAATTGCAACATCAGAGACACATGCCAAACCAAAACCACCGCCAAGTACCGCACCTTCTAGTACAGCAACTACAGTTTGTGGTGCTTGATCGACTTGCTCAATCATTGCACCAAAGGTACGGTTAAAATCGGTATAAGGTGTGTTATTGCCGACTTCCATGGCTTTAGCACGGATACCCGCCATATCTTTGATGTTTCCACCTGCACAGAAATGACCACCTTTACCACGCAAAATTACAGCACGTACAGACACATCATCTTTAATTGCTGTAAATACAGCCTGAATGGATTCCACCATTTTTAGGCTCATGGCATTACGGCTTTCAGGATGGTTTAACCATAAAGTTAAGATGCCACCGTCTTGCTCTAGGATGATGCTGCCATCAACTTCTAAATTGGCAATTGAGCTTGATAATGTCATATCAGATCTCCTGCTTATTTTTTCTTACCAGGAAGGATGTCCATCATCTTACAGATAATGCCAAGCATGATTTCGTCTGCACCACCACCGATCGAAACTAAACGACCATCACGGTAGAATTGTGCTGCTGGGTTGTCTGCCATAAAGCCATTACCACCCCAGAATTGTAAGCAGCTATCTGCAACTTCACGTGTTAAACGACCTGCTTTCAGTTTTGCCATAGACGCCATTTGCGTTACGTTTTCGCCTTCGATATGTAATTGGCAAGCACGATAGGTTAATGCTTTCAGCGCTTCAATTTCAGTCATTAATTCGGCAAAACGGAAATGGATATATTGGTTGTCAATTAACGGCTGACCAAATGTGGTACGCTCTTTCGTGTATTGAATTGTTTTTTCGATACATTGCAACATTCCGCCCATTGCGTTTGCAGCCCCCCACATACGCTCTTCTTGGAACTGAAGCATTTGCATCATAAATCCCATGCCTTCTTGACCCACTAAGTTACGTTGTGGCACACGTACGTTGTCAAAGAATACTTGTGCAGTGGTACTAGAACGCATACCTAATTTATCTAATGGCTCAGAGAATGTAATCCCCGGTGTGTTTGCTGGAACCACAATCATTGACTTATTAAAGTGTGGCTTACCGTCAGAGGTATTCGCTAACAAACAGAAAAAGTCTGCTTGAAGCGAGTTCGTAATCCACATTTTGTGACCATTAATAATGTAGTCATCACCATCTTTTACAGCTGTAGTTTTAAGTGCTGCAACGTCAGAACCTGCTTGGACTTCAGATACCGCAATCGCTGCAACTTTTTCACCTGCAACTGCTGGTGTTAAAAACTCATCGCGTAATTCTTTAGAACCAAAACGAGCAATCGCAGGTGTTGCCATATCAGTTTGTACACCCATCGCAAGTGCAACACCACCCACGTTGATACGACCTAACTCTTCTGCAACAACAAGGTTATAAGAATAATCGAGTGCCAAACCACCGTTTTCTTCAGGTTTACAGATACCCAATAAACCCAAATCACCCATTTTTTTGAATACTTCGTGGATTGGGAATCGACCCGCTTTTTCCCATTCTGCTGTAAATGGGTTGATTTCGTTTTCTACAAATTGACGTGTTGTACGGCGTAGCGCTTCATGTTCTTCAGTAAATTTCATTTTTTGTCTTCCTTAAAATTTCAATATTTGTTTTTTAATCTTTAATCTACCTTGCGAATCCATGCTTCTCACCTCTTTAAAAAGAGGGGGTATTCCTCACTTTTTAAAGGGATGAGGAATATATTCCGCAAGAGGGATTGATTAGAATCTTGGTACACCAAAACGTGTTGGATTTAGTTCACGTGCTTGTGATTCATTAATCGTTTGCAATAAGAAAATCAGCAATTTACGTGTATCACGTGGGTCGATAATGCCATCATCATGCAACATTGCAGTATTAAATAGCGCTGTAGATTGTGACTCTAATTTCATTGCTGTTGATTGTTCTAAGAAGTCCAACATTTGCTCATTGGGCTCCATGCCAGATTCACGTTGTTTCGCCTCTGCAACAATACGAAGTACCTTACCAGCTTGCGCACCACCCATCACCGCAACACGAGAGTTCGGCCATGAGAAGATAAATTGTGGGCCAAGTGGACGACCACACATTGCATAGTTACCAGCACCGTATGAACCATGTGCAATGATCGAAATCTTCGGCACTGTAGAATTCGCAACAGCTTGGATCAGTTTAGAACCATGTTTAATGATGCCGTTTTGTTCTGCATCTGTACCCACCATAAAGCCTGTGGTGTTATGCAAGAATAAAATTGGGCGACGTGTTTGTTCACATAACTGAATAAACTGCGCTGCTTTTGCTGCACCTTGTGGGGTAATTGGGCCATTATTGGTAATGATGCCTAAATGCATACCACCAATTTGCGACCAACCACATACCGTATGTGAGTCATACTCATTTTTAAATTCGAAGAAATCAGAATCATCAACAATACGAGCAATGATTTCTTTCATATCCAAAGGTTGTTTTGGATCTGATGGAATGATGCCAAGTAACTCATCTGCCGAGTAACGTGGCTCTTTATATTCTGGAATATCAAGTTTCACTTGTTCTTTCCAGTTTAAATGCTTAAATATTTCACGTGCGATACGGATACCATCAGCATCATTTTCTGCCAAGTATTCTGCTGTACCTGCCACTTGCGCATGCATTTCTGCACCACCCAATTCTTCAGCAGTCGCCACTTCACCTGTTGCAGCCAATAATAATGGCGGCCCTGCAAGCAACATTTCGGTTTGCTTACGTACCGTAATTACGTAATCAGATAAACCCGGTTGGTATGCTCCACCTGCTGTTGCGTTACCATGGACTACAGAAACTTGTGGAATCCCTTTTGCAGATAAACGTGCTTGGTTGGCAAATGTTGTACCACCGGCAGTAAATACTTCTGCTGCGTAGTTTAAGTTTGCACCACCACTTTCTGCTAAAGTAATGATTGGTAATTTTTGCTCTAACGCAATTTGGTGTAAACGAAGGCTTTTGTGTACACCCATTGGGGCAATCGTACCGCCTTTGATCGCACTGTTATTGGCAGCCACCATACAACGTGTACCATTTACAAAACCAATCCCTGCAATGATCCCGCCACCTGCTTCTGAACCATCTTTATCATCATGCATCTTGTAACCCACAAGACCACACAACTCTACAAATGGAGAATCTGCATCGAGCAACATACGTACACGCTCATGCGGTAAAATCTTTCCTTTTTTATCAAACTTAGGCTTAGCTTTATAAGAACGATCTAGCGCACTTTTTTGAATCGCTCGAATCTCTTCGATTTGCTCGAGCAATTTCGCTTTATTCTGTTCAAATACTTCGCTTCCTACTGCAACTTCGGACTGAATCACTGCCATTCCGTTTCCTCCTTGTTCCTTATAATCTGGATTAATTCTTTTCGTCTTTTTTCTTTAGTACATCTGGAATAAATGCACGGTGGAAGCCGTTATAAGACTCACTATTTTCTGCAGATGATAATGGGAATACGCGTGTACCTTGTGAAGCCGCACCATCAATACGTACTGTCATCCCTGAAACAAAGTTAGCAGCGTCAGATAATAGATAAACAATCGCCGAAGATACTTCCGACTCTGTTCCCATACGTTGTAAAGGCACATTGCTAGAAAGGTTAGGGATAATGAATTCTGCGACAGGGCCTGAATAGGTATCCATCCCTGATGAGATAATCCAACCCGGTGCCACACAGTTTACCCGCACACCTGATTTGCCCCATTCCACCGCAGCCGTTTTGGTCAGGTTATGAACACCTGAACGTGCTGCACCTGAGTGCCCCATACCCGGCATACCGCCCCACATATCTGCTGCCATATTGACGATGGCTCCACCATTTTTTGCCATCCACTGGTTATAGGCTTCACGCATAAGATAGAAGGTCGAATGTAAGTTATTACGGATGACCGCATCAAAACCATTGGCAGAAATACTTTCTAATGTTGATGGGAACTGACCACCTGCATTATTGACTAAACCATCGATGCGACCGAACTTTTCGATCACCTCCGCAATCATGTTTTTCACTTGTACTTCTTCGCGGTTATCACACACGATGCCATGTGCGTGACCACCGTCTTCAGTGATTTCAGCAATCACTTTTTCAAGTTTTTCGATCTTACGACCTGTAATCACCACTTGCGCACCAAGTGATGCAAGCTCATGCGCCGTACAACGACCAATGCCCGAGCCACCACCTGTGACAATCACGACTTTGCCAGCGAATGCATCATTTCTAAAAATTGATTGATAACCCATTGCGCATATTTCCATTTTTAATTGATGTAAATTATTTTGAATTGGGCACCGTCTCGATGCCCAAATCTGTGCTTACAGTAAATCTGCTGGCACTTTCACTGGCATATCTAACAATTGCTGTGCAAAGGCTTTACCTTGTGGGTCAATACGTAAACTTGCAACACCACCACCGCCAAGTGCATCAATTAACAAGAAGTTAAGTGCATTTAAACCCGGCAATTCATAGCGACGAACTTCGCCACCTTCACCGCCTTCAAATACATGCTTCATATATTCAGCAACATTGGCTTCCGTTAAAGATGCACGAATCCAAGGTAAGAATTCTGGTTTACGTGCAAGCACACCGATATTGCTGTAATTACCTTTGTCACCACTACGTGCATGTGCCACTTCAACCAATGGCACTTCAATTTCGTTACCAGTTAAAGTTGCCACTTCACCTGCTGGAATGGTTGGGATTTCTTGTGGTGCTTCACCATGCGGAACATCAACTTTATGACGCTCGCCATTGATATCCACTTCGATATTTAATTTCGATTTTTCTACCAAGAACGAAAATAATTTAATCACTGGAGATGGTTTTGGACGACCACCCACAATCCCTGTTAATGCAGGTGCCATACCTGTTGAAGCTTGCGCAATCTCAGATGCAAAGAACATACATGCTTCTTTAAACATATGTTTAACGGCAATTTTCACCACAACTTCACGAGGTTTTTGCACACGACGATTTGAGCCATACGTTGTTTCTGTACCTAAAATCTCAATTGATTTTTCAGTAAATGGTGGAATCGAACGCAGTGCCATTACACGCTCAACTTTATTTAAAATGGCATTTGATACTGCATAAGCTTTTTCTTCTGCATCTTGGCCTGCAAGTAAGAAACTCACCAACACACGGTTACCATCAGGATAGGTTGTGCTGACTTTGTAATGTTGTGTCGGTGCTGTACCTTTTGCACCTGTCACCAATACACGGTGCTCGCCTACTTGTTCAAGTTTTACTTGGCTAAAATCAGCCGTTACATCAGGCAATAAATAAGCTTGTGGATGACCAATTTCATACACAATTTGCTCGCCCACAGTACCTGTAGAAACTAAACCACCTGTACCATTTGGTTTAGTGACGATAAATGATGAATCTGCTTTCACTTCAACAATAGGGAAGCCCATGTTGTCAAAGCCTTCAACCAAACGCCAATCTGTGAAGTTACCGCCAGTACACTGTGCACCACACTCAATCACGTGACCTGCAAGTGCCGCCTGTGCCAATTTGTCGTAATCGCTTAAATCCCATTTGTATTCGTGCAATAAAGGCCCAATCACCACAGCCGAATCCACCACTCGACCTGTGATCACAATGTCTGCACCTAAATCCAGAGCATCACGAATCCCTACAGCACCCAAATAAGCATTACTACTTGCGATATGTGGAGGAAGATCCTCACCATTAAACATTTCTTTTATATTTTGTTTTTGAAGTTCAACGTGCTGATCCATTAAATCATCACCAAGTACCACCGCAACTTTCAAATCTAAACCAGCATTTTTGATCACTTCTTGAAGTGCATCACGGCATGCCAATGGATTTACACCGCCAGCATTACTTACAACTTTGATTTTCTTGTCCGCAATTTTTTTGATGAGCGGTGTCATAACACGACTAACAAAGTCCAATGCATATCCATGAGAAGGATCTTTCATTTTGGCTTTTGCCATGATAGACATGGTGATTTCTGAAAGATAATCAAATACTAAATAGTTAATATCCGACATGTGTACCAATTGAAATGCAGCTGTGTTGGTATCTCCCCAGAAACCTGAAGCACAGCCAATTTTTACAATTTTTTGTTCGTCCTGAATATTTGTCATAACCATCTCATTATTCTGTTTAGAATTTGAGCTTAATCTACCAAGCAAGCGCTTGGTTTGTAAAGTGCAAAATGTTATTATTATTTGCAAATCTGCTTATTGCGCTAAAATTTGCATGGAAGCAACGCGTTTAGAAAACAAAATAGGATAAAATAACAAGATGATCGCGACCTCTATTGACCAAATTCAACCAATAGCCTGCTTTGACGATACACCACGTGGTCGTTTACTTTTGGGGGCAGCTTATTTATTCCATAAACAAGGTTATGCCAAAACCACTGTTCGTGAACTCGCTCAGTTTATTGGTATCCAATCTGGAAGTTTATTTCATCATTTCAAAACTAAAGACGATATTTTGGCGCATGTGATGGAACAAACCATCATTTACAATCACGCTTGCCTTGAAAGTGCCATATCCACTTCAGACCATCCAGAGCAACAACTCAAGGCTCTGATTAAAGCTGAACTCGATGCGATCTCTGGGGATACAGGTTCCGCTATGGCTGTATTGGTCTATGAATGGTTTTCACTTTCTGAGGAAAATCAGAAGAAACTATTAAAATTAAGAAATGATTATGAAGGAATATGGCTGAGTGTCATCAAGGTATTACATGACAAAGGCAAAATTAAGCACGATCCTTTTATCTGGCGAAGACTGATTGGTGGGTCAATCGCTTGGACCGTAACTTGGTACAATCCAGAAGGGAAAATGTCACTTGATGAGTTAACCAATATCGTCTGGGATATGGCAATGAATGCTTAACTTTATATCTGATCAATTAAAAAAGGTGGCTTAATCCACCTTTTTATTTCTTTTAGAAGCCCAGCTGTCGGCTTGCCAAATCTTTCATAATTTCCTCAGCTCCACCGCCTATCATATTCACTTTAACTTCGCGATATATACGTTCAGATTTCATGCCACGCATAAAGCCCATGCCACCTAGTGTTTGAACGGCTGCATCAGCACAGAATTGCATAGTTTGCGTTGCTACGTTTTTGAGCATACAAATTTGTGCAATCATTTCATTCCCTTGAAGTTCAGGACGACCCATTTTATATGCCGTATCTTCAAGTAAAGCGCGAGTCGTTTGTAAACGTGTTGCCATATCTACCAATTTATGACGAACAACTTGATGATCTACCAAGCGTTTACCAAAAGTACGTCGCTGTTGAGCCCAATCTAGAGCTTCTTCATAACAAACTTTTGCATAACCATAACTACTCGCAGCCAAGAAAAAACGTTCCATATTGAAGTTATTCATGATAACAAAGAAACCCATATTCTCAGGACCAATCAAATTTCTTGCAGGCACTTTAACTTGATCGAAGTGTAGATGAGCGGTATCAGAAGCCCACCATCCCATTTTATCTAACTTCGTTTTTGTAATACCTGGTGTATGGGCATCAATCAGTAGCATTGAGATACCATTGGGTCCTTTTCCTTCAGGATCAGTTCGAACGGCAACGGTATAGTAATCAGCGCGAATACCAGAAGTAATAAAGGTTTTTTCGCCACTGACTACATAGTAATCACCTTCTTTTACTGCTTTTGTTTTAAGTGCTGCAACATCAGACCCCCCTCCCGGTTCTGTTATTGCTAATGCCGAAATCTTCTCACCTGATAAGATTTGTGGCAAAACCTCTGCTTTCACCTCTTCACTTGCAAAGCGATTGATTGGCGGTGCACCGATCATATGTGAAAGTAATGAAGCGATTAAACCTCCTGATGCAGCCTTTGCCAACTCCACACACCCCAATAAAGTATAGAATGCATCTGTATCAGGGATACCACCGTATTTTTCATCAAAACCTGATGCCATCAATCCAACTTCTGCAGCTTTTTTGTAGAGTTCTCGTGGAAAAGATTCGGCTTCATCCCACTCATTTACATAGGGAATAATTTCTTTTTCTACAAATTTTTTTACTGCATCTGCAAATGCAAAGTGTTCATCTGTGTAATAGATCGGATTGTATTGCATCAACTATGTCCCTGAAATTATTTAAATCCTCATAGGCATACTGACATTTATTGTTGTTTTTTTAATTGCAAGAATCATCAATCTTTTGGCATAAATTAACTGAATGGAGCTTCTTATTTAATTACAAGGGTTTAATTATTTTCAAATTCAATTTTTTGATATAAAAAAACACCCCCTTGTATTGAAGGGGGTGTTTAGAATAATGAGCTGGCGATGACTTACTCTCACATGGGTAACCCCACACTACCATCAGCGCTAAGAGGTTTCACT
>NZ_JBWYIQ010000021.1:0-50423 GCF_056779795.1 Acinetobacter sp. ANC_7682
TGGTTGTACGGTAGATTTTAGAGGCAGGCTTATTCATTTTGAAATTATATTGCTGAATAAGCTTTTGATGCTAGGTTTGTGCAACAAAGCCATAAATGATTAAAACAAGTTCACCATCAAATCCAGTATGATCTAAAGAGTTTATGAACGCTAAAATTTGAGAAACACTGTAACCTGTAGCAGCAGCTAGAATAACCTTCTCATCACCCATCGATATTTTTCCTATTTAAACTTAATTGTTCGGTGCTGATATACATCCAACAGTTGCTGAATGAGTCTAAACCACTCCCGTACAACCTTTTGTTTAAACGTCAATTTCTGCTTGATATGCTGTACTTGAATATCAAAACGCTTACGACGATTCTGCTCTAAACTACTTTCAAAAATTTCTTTTTGTGTAGGCTTTAATATATCGCTTTGAATACACAACCCAGGACTTAATTGATATGGAGTATACTGAGTTGACTGATCAAATAATTCAAAAACTATATGATCAACAGCCACCATTTCATCAAGACTTCGAGCATATTGCAATAATTGTTCACAAGCCTTTCTAGATAAAATATAGCCAGCACAACCTAAGTGTATACCATTCAGCTGATACAACGCTCGTTTACCAGGTACTATAGCTTGCTTTTGATAAGCCATTTTTATTTTTTTTGAGAAAACTTCAAGTTTGATTATATGTGTATCTTTTGGTATCCAATTATAATTCTCTAAAAGTAGATGACTCTCTTGACCCAGGTAAACATCATCTTCAAATATAGTAATAAAATCAAATTGCTCATCAACTGCTTTTTTCCACAAAGTGAGGTGACTCAATAAGCAAGCTATTTCACCTTCTGTAAGCTCTGTCTTTTGAAAATTTAGATCTAATAAGTTAATCGATTTCTGACTAGAATCAGGTGTAATCGCATTAAAAAACTCAAAACCAACATTTTGACGATTGAATTCAATGCTTATGTGTTCACGTCGGCTCTTAGCAGTCTCTAAGCTAATAACAAAATTTCTCATAATTCAGCTACTTAAACTCTACTTTTCTAGCAAACAAACATAGCCTCAACTTATGAATCAAACGAAGAAATTCTCGTTTGATTTTTTGATCAATGCTCAACATTTGTTTTGGTACTTTAAAATTGTTGCGGAAAGCATCTAGCGAACTAACGAGCGTAATTTCTTGCTTGAGAACTTTCTCTTGTATACAAATGGCAGGTTCCAACTGATAAACAATATAATCATTGTGTTTAAGCAAATCAGAGAATAGTATGTGATCCAATGGTTTCAACGTTGTTTGATGCTGAATATAGTTTAGAATATTTTTTATGGCTTTTTTCGAAAGTATATATCCCGCAGCCCCAAAGTGATCTGTTTTTAGCTCACTTATTACATGTTTTTCTTTACTTAATTTTGATTTTTTTAAAATTACTCTCTCGAAGAAAGTTTCAATCTTTAAAATATCTATATTTTGTTCTAACCAACTACTATCCTTTAAAAATAATGATGCATCTTCAGTTAAAAAAATGTCATCTTCAAAGATCGCAACATAATCCAAACCATCATTCAGCGCTTTCTTCCAAACAGTAATATGGCTCAATGCACACGCCAATTCACCTTCACTAATTTTAGTCAGGTCAAAAAAAGCAAAATCGGATTTTATAATTTCGTAGGCTAAATCGGGAGTTAGAGCATCAAAAAACTCAAAATCAATTTTTTTTGCGTGAAATTCCTCAGTGATATGACTCCTTCGCTCATGAGCAGAAGGTAAACTTATAACAAAACTCTTCATATAAAATTGGGGATCTACTTTTTACTAAGCTTATAAAATAAAAAAAGTTAATAGATTATGGTTGTTAATAAATTTCACATTCAACAGTTCTAGTATGAAAAAAACATATACATTATACTTTAATTTAGATTAATTAAAAAAATATCTATCCATAAAAGTTAGTTTTTCTAGTTTGTCTAATTACACATTAGAACATTTGCAATACATTTAAAAACTACATGAGAGTTTAGCATTTTTAATGCCAATCTAAATGAGTGCTATCTTTCAATAATGATGGAGCTTGATAATTAAATGCTTTACCCTCAACAGCCATTTGATATTTTTCTAAATATCCATACATCATTTTTTCAGCATTAAAATATTCTTTAACATGTTCGTGGCACTGTAAAGGATCATATTTCTGATTCAAAATAGCATCGACTAACTCATCGGTTTGAGGTGAAAGTTTTCCACAAAAATGAGGAACTAATTCTGGAATAGCCCCATAAGGCGTTGAAAAAACTGGACACCCGAAATACATACTTTCGATAATCGCTAAACCAAATGGTTCATGCCAACGCACTGGAAAAATCAAACCTTTTGAACCATTTAATAGTGCGAGTTTTTCTTGACCGCCCACCATACCATGAAAACGAATATTTGGAGAAAATGTTAAGCGTATGCCTCGTTTAAAATTAAAGCGGTCACCACCCAATACATCTAATTTTTGCTTCGCTTTTAAAGCAACATTGATCGCACCTTTGACATTCTTTAAACGCCAAGCCGCTTTACCTAAGAAATGATAATAATCACGCTTGGCTTTCCAATTCACATTACCATAATTTGACCAATCGAGGCCGTTATAAACAAAACTGTTCGACTGATGTCTCTCTGCATGATTTTTTGAAACAAAAATAGTATTTCTATCTAACAAATCACCCACTTGAGCATTACCATGTTCTGTCACAACATAAGGTATATCAATTTCAAGGTTTTTAGGTTGGAATTGAAAATGAACGATATCTGTATTTTCAGGAATTAATTGATTCCAAGATTTAAAAGGATCAATTTCAATAACTTCTGCAAAATCACAAGTTGAGCCCTTCGGGACGATAAATGTGACTTTATGACCGAACTCGACTAATTTTTTTGCTAAATCCCAAATAACTCGCTCCGTTCCACCGTAAGCAAAAACTGGAATCGTCGACATATTTGCGATTACAATATTCATTTATTCTTCTCTTGATTCATTTGCCAAAGCATCACGTATTTATTAAAGGTGTATCCCATCGAAGCGATTGCCAAAAATAATCCATATGCTCCACCAACAAAATCACCTCGGATAATATATTCTCGAATAAATGAAAATATTGATCGAAATATTAAGGCAATTAAACTGACTTTTTTTCCATTTTTAAACTTATCTTTTGCCCAATCATGACTATATCGAACATTTTTGAGCAAGAAATGGTGTAAATCATCGTTGGTCAAATGAGCCAAATAACCTGGCAAACATTGTGCTGAAACTCCTTTTTGGTCTAAAGATTCATGCACTTCTAAATCTGAATACTTAAAATGCTCACGTGAATAAAGTCTTGCAAGTTTGTCGGTGTACCAGCCTCGTTTTTGAACTTCAACACCACAGAATAAATTCACTCGCGCCAAACTAAACACTCGATCATACTGTACTGGCTGCTTTAGAATTTCTGCAATCGAGTCACGTAAAGGTTGATCCAATCGCTCATCTGGATCCAGAACAAACACATAATCTTGAGTGGCATAACTTTGAGCCAATTGACGTTGCTTACCAAAACCTTTCCAATCAGTATTTACAAACCATTTTGCACCGTAACGATCAGCAATTTCTCGAGTATTGTCCGTGCTTCCTGAATCTAGAATGACGATTTCATCCACGAGATCAACCACACTATCTAAGCAATCTGCCAAATGTCTTGACTCATTTTTTAAAATAATCACCAATGATAAAGTGGATCTTTTTTCTGTCCCAAGCTCGATTGAAGTTAGATTCTGCAATGCTTGATGTTCAGCAACAAACTTTCCTTCGGCATTGTTATGATGTAGATCATACAAAATTGCATATTTATTAAAAGTATATTGCGCAAATATTAACGAGTATAAAAAACCATAGCGGCCTTTCAAAAAACGACCATCTACAATATATTGTTTTATAAATGCCCAGAATGCATGCAGTAAAATTGCAAATGATGAAGTTGATTTTCCACGATTAAAACGATCAACTGCCCACGCTTTCGCGTATTGGAGTCTTTTGCTGAGTAAAAATTCTGGTGTAGGTGCAGTATGATGCAACATGAATCCATTCAATGTTTCTGTTCTAGCTTGATTCAAAACAATAGATTCATGCACTAAATTATCGTTATATTGAAATGATTTAGGATATAAACGCCAATGCGCTTTTATTGACCAATAACGATTGTCAATCTCATGTCCAAAAACACAATCAACGCGTTTAATTCCATAAACGATATTTGCAGGTTGGTTTTGGATAACTTTTAAAATGCTTTGCTTTAATTCTTCAGTAATTTCTTCATCAGCATCCAACGCTAGAATCCAATCACCAGTCGCATAGCTTTGCGCCAATTGACGCTGTTTACCAAAACCAGGCCAATCTGTATTCACAAACCATTGACCGCCAGCAGCTTCGACCAGTTCACGTCCGTGATCAGTACTTCCAGAATCAAGCACAATGATTTCATCTACCCAACCACGCAATGCAGGTAAACTAACTGCTAAATTTTCAGCCTCATTTTTTACCATCATCACAACAGATAAACGGTATGCTCTTTCTTGTCTATTCAACATTTCCATGTTTAGCGCCAAGCATCCTTAATCCATTGACTTGGCAACACATAGCGGTACCATTTACCACCGCCACCATTAACTGCATCAGGTGGATTAATCTCACCATGGAAAATAATAATTTTAGCACCTTCAGGTTTTACTGGTGGCTTAAAAAACGCCATTGGGATTTTTTGTAAACAGTGATATTTATAACTTTTACACCAGCTATCTGGCCAATAAGTTTGCTTAGCATGTTTATCTACATACCATGACAAATAAGCTTGCTCATTACGGAATTTTTTCCGAATTTCATCAAAGTTTTCACGAAAATATGGTAATAATCCAGGGAAAGCGCCCAATTTAAAACGGTATACTGAGCTATTACCTGTGATTCGCCATGGTCGTTTCCAGTCATGGATAATTAGAAAATCACCTGGATAAGTGAAGAATTCATCCATATTATCAACGATAACGACATCCAAGTCTAAAAATAGCGCATTACCCTTTAAGCCATATAAATCAGGCTCAAAAGTTGAAAGTTTGTTCCAACCACGCTCAGGCGCACCTTCAGGCAATGCTAACGGTGGAATAGGAAAGCATTTAACATTTGGATCAATTCCTTCTGTACGGTCAGTGAGACAAACCATCTGGAAATCAACAGTCGTGTGTCGTTTCACCATATTGTAAAGACGATTCACATACTCAGAACCATATTTGGTTCCCCACTTCATACACAAAACAATGTTCTGTTCTTGTGCAATCTCTTCTTCTAATAAGACATTGTTTTCATGTATTGACATGCCGTTTTATTCCACCGAATCAATAGCTGCATCATACCACAGAGTTAAAATATTCTTGAACGATAAGAATTCAAACTCGCTCAAATTGAAATCAAATCTTCATTAAATTGTCACGTCTTAGAAACCCTATTTTGTCAAATTAAATTTAATCTGGCTTGAACTAAAATAATGAAAATTACTATTGTCGGCACTGGATACGTTGGTCTCTCAAATGCGATGATTTTAGCGCAACACCATGAAGTCACCGCCTTAGACATTGATCAAAACAAAGTAAATTTATTGAACAAGAAAATCTCACCTATACAAGACAGAGAAATCTCTGATTTTCTAAGCAATAAATCATTAAACTTTAAAGCAACAACTAATACTGTGGATGCGTATTTTCAGGCAGACTATATTCTTATTGCGACGCCAACTGATTATGACCCTACAACCAATTATTTTGACACTTCAAGTGTTGAATCTGTGATCACTGAGATTTTAAGTATTAATCCATTAGCGACGATCATTATCAAGTCGACAGTTCCTGTAGGTTACACCCAACAACTAAAAAGTAAATTTGAAACACAAAATATTATATTTTCACCCGAGTTCCTGAGAGAAGGAAAAGCATTGCTGGATAACTTATATCCTTCAAGAATTATAATGGGTGAAAATTCAGAACGAGCACATCAATTTGCAAATATGCTCATAGAAGGTGCTTATAAAATAGATTGTCCAGTCTTATTCACTGACTCCACAGAAGCAGAGGCAATCAAACTTTTTGCAAACACCTATTTAGCTATGCGCGTTGCATTCTTCAATGAACTAGATACTTACGCTCAAATATACCAATTGGACACTCGCCAAATGATCGAGGGCGTATGTTTAGATCCTCGTATTGGTAAATTTTATAACAATCCATCATTCGGTTACGGCGGATATTGTCTTCCTAAAGATACTAAACAATTACTCGCCAACTACGACCAAGTTCCAAGCAATTTAATTCAAGCCATTGTAGATGCGAATAGTACTCGCAAAGATTTTATTGCACAGTCTATTTTGGAAAGATGCCCTAGCGTTGTTGGGATATATCGTTTGGTCATGAAAAGTGGTTCAGACAATTTTCGATCGTCAGCAATACAAGGTGTTATGCGTCGTCTCAAAGCGCAAGGAATCAAGATCATTATTTACGAACCAACGCTTTCAGAGAAAAAATTTCAAAACTCAAAAATCATCAAAACACTGGAAGAATTTAAAAAAAGATCAGATTTAATTATTAGTAATCGTCATTGCGATGAACTAAATGATGTTGCAGATAAAGTGTATACCAGAGATATTTTTGGTAAAGATGATTAAAAAAGGACTCAATTGAGTCCTTTTTCAAAGCATTAATTATTTCACATATGTTAACCAGTGAGCATATTTAGGGTCTTTACCTTGTACGGCATCGAAGTATGCTTTTTGGATTTGTGTTGTGATTGGACCACGAACACCCTCACCAATTTGACGGTCATCATATTCACGGATTGGCGTTACTTCAGCAGCAGTACCCGTAAAGAATGCCTCATCAGCGATGTAGAATTCATCACGTGTGATACGGCGCTCTACAACGTCATATCCAAGGTCTTTCGCAATCGTAATAATCGTTTGACGAGTAATACCATCAAGAGCACCACCAGCGATATCAGGGGTATGAATCACGCCATCACGCACTAAGAATACGTTTTCACCTGAACCTTGACACACATAACCTTGTGGATCAAGTAACATTGCTTCGTCGTAACCTGAGTGCGCAACTTCTTGGTGTGCCAAGATAGACAGCGTATAGTTTCCTGATGCTTTCGCCTTACACATCGTCACGTTAGGGTGATGGTGTGTAAAAGAAGAAGTTTTTACACGAATACCCTTCGCCATTGCTTCTTCACCAAGGTAAGCGCCCCAGCTCCACGCAGCAACCACTGCATGAATTGTATTATCCGTCGCTGCAATACCTAGCTTTTCCGAACCAATAAAGATAATTGGACGTAAATAGCAAGAAGCCAATTTATTTTCACGCACCACATCAATTTGAGCTTGTTCTAATGCCGCCTGATCAAACGGAACTTTCATTTGATAAATTTTGGCAGAGTTTAAAAGACGTTTAGTGTGTTCTTTTAAACGGAAAATTGCCGTTCCATTCGGAGTTTCGTAGGCACGGACACCCTCAAACACACCCATACTGTAGTGTAAAGTGTGTGTTAAGACGTGAGTTTTTGCTTCACGCCAATCAACTAATTGTCCATCTTGCCAAATAAAACCATCACGATCAGCCAAATTCATGACCTAAACTCCAAATTTTTATACACAGTCATTTCTATCCAACTACTGATGCAGTTGGATCTATTAATCTTTGCCATAGCTTGCAAACGACCTTACGGGTATCGAGCCAATTCGCAGCACTCACTTGCATGGATTGATTTGCAAGGGCTAAACGATGACTCTCGGCACGTTCACGGAGATAAGCTTGAATCAATGCTGTCGCATCGGCGCTGGATAAGCAGCCAGTTTTTGCGGCATCCTCAAGGATTCGTACATTGTCGGAGTAATGGGCGAGATCAGGATTCGTCCCACTCCATGCTAATACTGCATACTGTGCCATAAATTCGATATCAACGATACCACCTGCATCCTGTTTTAAATGAAAAATTCCATCTTTTTTTTGCTCATTTGATGAGCCTAAATGGTCTTTCATTTTTTGACGCATTTTTAGCACTTCTGCTCTTACCGTTTCTTCATTTCGAGGCAAAGTTAAAATACGACAGCGTAATTCCTCAAACTTTTCTCTTAAGCTTTGCTCACCCGCTATACTACGCGCACGAACAATCGCTTGATGCTCCCAAAGCCATGCATTTTTAAGTTGGTATTGCTCAAAAGCCTTAAGGCTTGTAACGAGAAGCCCTGCTTCTCCTGAAGGACGCAATCGTGTATCAATCTCATACACTCGACCATCTAAAGTTTGGGTTGTCATCAGCGACATGAGCTTTTGCCCAACACGCATCGCAAATTCAAAACCACTAATTGGTTTCAAGCCATCTGTATCTGCCTGTTCATCCATATAGTGGATAAAGACTAAATCAAGGTCTGAACCATACCCAAGTTCAATACCGCCTAATTTCCCATACCCAATGACAGTGAATGCCATATGATTTTTTGAACAACGTTGACCATCTGCATCTACTGGGTAACCATGTTTTTTGGCTGTAATTTGATATGCCAAATTCAAGGTCGCTTGAACTGAAACCTCAGCAATATCGGTGAGCGCATCAGACACACGCATCAGTGGACTTTCAGCCAATACATCACTTGCTGCTACAGTCAAAACATTTGATTTTTTGAATAGGCGCAATACGCGCATTTGATCTTCCACTTGATCAATTTCAATGCGCAGCAGTTGCTGTCTGAGTGAATCCTCCAAATCTTGGCGTTTAGGTAGCTCAAAATCCATCGATAAAAACTCATCAAGTAAAACTGGATAATGGGTTAACTCTTCACAAATCCATGGGCTTACAGTCGCCATTTTAACGAGTCGCTGTAATGCTCCTTTGCTTTCAATTAACATCACTAGATAGACTGTTCGCCGCATCACAGATTCAACCAGTGGCATGAGTCTTACCAAAGCGACTTGTGGATTATCCGATTCGAGAACAGCTTGAATCAGATGAGGCCAAAACTCTTTTAAACGATTAACTGCTTTAGCGGGTAATTTTTTGATGGCATGTCCATACCAAAACTCACGAACCAAATTTTTAGCAGACTCATCTAAAACTTCATTCAATTGCTGCTCTATTTGGCTAAAGCTTTCAACCAATGGATCTACTTCTTTTTCTTTAATTAAATGCTCAAACTGATAAGTTACTATAGCGCGCTGATCATTGAGAACATTTAAGAAAGCATCCCAACTCTCAAATCCAAGTGTCTCTACGATGCGATTTCTTTGGTCAGGTTCTGTAGGCAGTGATTGAGTTTGTTGGTCGTTCAACGCTTGAATGGCATGTTCCACACGACGCAAGAATAAATAAGCATTTTCAAGCTCATCCACCACTTCAGGTTCAAGTAATCCAACAACCCCCAAATGATGTAGACTCACTAAACATTGACGGTCTTGTAGCTCAAGTTTTGAACCACCATAAATCAACTGGAAAACTTGAACGATAAACTCGACTTCACGAATACCACCTGCACCAAGTTTAATATCATCTTCAATATTTCTACGTTGAACTTCACGCTCAATCATCGCTTTCATTTCACGCATCGCTGCAAAAGCAGTGTAGTCCACATAACGGCGGAATACAAAAGGTCGAGTCATTTCCAGAAGCTCATCCCCTTCCTTTCCTCCTGTAACAATACGCGCCTTTATCCATGCATAACGCTCCCACTCACGCCCATGTTGACTGAGATACTTTTCGAGTGCCGCATGACTGATTGCAAGTGCTGAACCATCACCCCATGGTCGTAATCGCATATCCACTCGGAATACAAATCCATCTGCGGTGATATGTTCCAACAAATAAATAATTTTTTGCCCCCAAAGGATGCAAAATTGCTGAACATCAATACATTTACGACCATTGGTTTCACCTTGCTCATCGAAGGCAAATATAAGATCAATATCACTGGATAAATTAAGTTCCTGAGCCCCCAATTTACCCATTGCAATCACGATAAGGTCTTGAAGCTTACCGTTATAGCCGATCGGCTCTCCATGTTTGGCTTGCAATGGACGATAAGCGAAGCTTTTGGCTGCATCAATACTGGCATCGGCAAAGTCTGAAAGCTCACGAGTCAATGTAATAACTGAAATGAGGCGGTTCGCATCCTGCCAAATCCACCGAAACATTAACCGTGCTCGCAAAATTCGAATTTTTTGCATCCATTCTTTTTCATCCTGAATGTCAGCAAGTTCTTTTTGTACAATGTGATAGATTTGTTCAGTACTTAAAAATTTATTAAATTGATCAGATGAATAATCTTGTTCTAATAATGTTTGATGTAAATTATAAACTTGTTCCGCGTATTGACTGGCTCTAAGAGTTTTTTGCAACTGATCAGCATTCATTTGAAAAAAAGCCTGAATAAATCTAAAACTCTTTTATATCAGTCCTTACGCAATTTGTGGACTATTTAGTTCACTTTTTCCAAAGATGTTTGATTACTCGTATTTGGGGTGGCAGGTAACGCTGCATGAGTGTCTGCTTCAGGTAATATGACTTTAAAAGTCGTACCTTGACCTTGTTGAGAACTGACACAAATTTCACCATGATTCAAATCAACAAATCTTTTACATAACACCAAACCTAAACCAGCACCTTTTTCACCAGATGTACCACGAATAGATACCTTCAAATCCGGTTGAAAAAGCTTCTCAATTTGCTGTGGTGTCATACCTAAACCTGTATCGCGAATGGCAATTTCGACACCTTGATCGCATTTTGATGCTTCGATATAAACTTTTCCAGTTCCATCCACATGAGTAAACTTCAAAGCATTGGATACCAAGTTTTGAATCACTGATGTGATCATATTAATGTCGGCAAAGACTTTTAACTCTTGCGGCACACTTTCAATTAATTGAATATTTTTTTTCACAGCCACCGTGTTTAAAACATCAAAAACGATTTTTGTCACCTGTTTAAGCTCAAACTGAATAGGGTGATAGACAAATCTCCCGCCTTCAGCCATTGCCCAATTTAATAGGCTTTCCAATAAGTTATAAGTCGATTGAGCGGTATCATGTAGATACTCAGCGATATTCTGTACACTGTCCTCATCCAAACTTTCACGTTCATTGGCCAATACATCAGAAAAACCTAATAAGCCATGAAATGGTGCACGTAAATCGTGTGCAATGATTTGAAAGAATTTTGTTTTACTGAAATTAAGCGCCGATTGTTGTTCATATAATTCTTTGAGTTCCGCATAATCCGAATGAAGCTCTAATATACGAATTAAGCTCATGGAAAAATCATAAACCAGTTCTAAATTATGATCATCAAAAGGTTGGTGCTGATTATCAAATAAAATCACTTGACCAATTGAAAAATCATCATTCACTTTTAAATCAATGGCTATAATTCGCTCGTGATCAACTCCGAGTTGATGAATATGTGCTGAAAAAGATGAATAATTAGGATGATCACGACTGATCGAAGTTTGACCCGCGAAATATGGTAATAATTTTGCTTTTTTATTGGCATTAAAAGCTTTAAATCCATTTGGAGAAGAATGCCACACATATGGTTCATCATGAAAAGCTAAGATTGCTGACTCCGCATTTAAAATGCCACGCGCAAATCTTAAAAAACTCTCAAGTTGATTTTTTGGCGTTGATACACCGAGTAAAAGAGACATTTTGCAGGCACTGAGCTGATCAGCTTGATCGACATCTATAAATTCTATTTTCATGTCTACATCCTGCCATGGAGTAAAGGGGAATAATGATCGATTACATTTTATTTTTTCATTTCGCAGTAAAGAAATGAAACCTTATTTCATCAAGACTAATACATTCTCAAATATTAAGAAAGTGCATTTTTGAGGACTGAATATCTAGCTAAAGCATGAGTCGTACTTTATAAAACGTAAGCGTCAAGTGAAGATCGATTGAATAAACCATAACTATTTATTATTAAAATAAAATTTACTCAATCCTTATCTTATATTATTCATCAAATCTTCATTTGAAATTTTAAAATTCCTTTATTTATTTAAAAGAAATAAAAAGGCCCTCAAGTCTGAATATGCTTGAAGGCCTTTAAGTATTTGGTCCCGAGGGTCGGACTCGAACCGACACGTCATCTCTGACAGCGGATTTTGAGTCCGCCGCGTCTACCAATTTCACCACCTCGGGAAAGGTTGTGTTCGGTATAATATCGTTTTTCTTTTCTTTGTCAATGCATAACCTGACTCAAGCGCCTATTTTTAAATCAATAGCATGCATTATGCTTTTTTAACCACCAAACTCAGCTCGAACTGGGCAAAAAAAGCATATACTAATGCCAAAATTTTTGCTGATTCCATTTTTATATTCTTATGCAACTATCTGATTTTAGCTTTGAACTCCCAGACGAACTTATTGCCCGTTACCCTCTTGAAGAACGAAGTGCTTCTCGCCTGCTTCATCTTAAGGCGGATGGTCAGTATGATGATCACCAATTTACCGATATTTTAGACCTGTTTAATGAAGGTGATTTATTAGTTCTCAATGATACCAAGGTAATGAAAGCTCGCTTGAAAGGTAAGCGTGCTTCGGGTGGTGCGATTGAGGTTCTGGTTGAAAGAATGCTTGATCAATTTATTGCTCATTGCCATATCAAAGCAAGTAACTCACCAAAACCAGGTGCTGAGCTTTTTGTCGGATCAGATGAGGTTAAAGTTACGGTTCAAGGGCGCCATGAAAATCTCTATGTGGTGGAATTTTCCAAACCAATCTTAGATGTATTGGATCAGTATGGTGCATTGCCTATTCCACCTTACTTCAACCGAGAAGCAGAAGATATTGATACTGTTCGTTATCAAACCGTATTTAATGATCCTACAAAAATTGCTAGCGTTGCTGCTCCAACGGCGTCTCTACATTTTGATGAACAACTATTAAAAAAACTTGAAGATAAAGGTGTAAACAAGACATTTGTCACCTTACATGTGGGTGCAGGTACCTTCTTACCAGTACGCACCACTGATATCGAAAATCACATCATGCACAGTGAATGGTGCCAAGTCAGCGATGAAGCTATGGCGTTGATTAAGGCGACTAAAGATCGAGGCAATAAAGTGATTGCCGTCGGAACGACTGCAACACGGGCAACTGAAAGTGCGGCTCAAGCCAATGATGGCCAACTGAAGGGCTGGACTGGTGATACTCAGATTTTTATTTATCCTGGTTATGAATTTAAAGTAGTAGATCGCTTAATTACTAACTTCCACCTTCCAGAATCAACATTATTAATGCTTGTCTCAGCCCTGTCCAATCGTGATTATATTTTGAATGCGTATCAACATGCTGTAAAAGAACGCTATCGTTTCTTTAGTTATGGTGACGCAATGTTGATTGACCAAGTAAAAGATTAGGATCTGATCTATGCCGATTGATTCTGTTCAGCAACTGCTTCACCTTCGCACCCGAAAGAACAAGCAAATTATGGCCAGTGTTGATCGGCTTTGGGCTCTTGGACGTTCTGCTCAGCATTCTGATGACATCCTGCAAGGATTACATCCATGGGGTTCAAATACCCAACTCTTTTTTCACAATGGCATACCTAAATTTTTAGTTACGCTTGCCATCCTATTCATTGTTTTTTCGCTCTTTCCTATTTTTGACACATTAAAATGGATGGCATATAGCTCAGCGGCGATACTTATCCTGATTGCATATATCATTTATGAACCAAATAAACCTATTCATGAAGTGATTTCATTTCTTGAAGAGCGAATGATTGGTTTTAAATTCGGTATAGAAGCTTATTCAACGCCATCACACCTTGGAACAAATAGACATAACACCTTGATCATAAGTCAGCTAAGGCAAAAATTTCCTTTGTTTAACCAAGGCAACCATGCCAATGACATTTTAAAATTTGCCTCTACCACGTGGAAAAACGCTCAAAACCAAGATTTCCCTGTTATGCTTTTTCATTACCGATTTATTGATGAAGTCAATCTGCCAGAGCAAAACAAAACACCACAAAAATTAAAAAAAATTGAACGTCATCGTTGGGGCGTATTTGTATTTGATATATCACCACTAGGATTAGCGACAACCAGTAGAAAGAAGGGGTTCTCCACACCATATATAGAGCGCTGGGAGAGCAGTGATTTAGAGCTACGTAAAAAAGTTCAGATTTACGGTACAGATCGCTTACAACTCGCAAAGATCATGACGCCATCAACCACACTCAAACTGATTGAATTTTATCGAATTCACCAGGGCGACTTAATTTTCCACCCTCATGACCAAATCATGTGTTATTTGGGAGATCGCGATTTATTTGACGTCACACACAAACTTGAAATCAAAGAGATCAAAAATATATCAGCTTTGCGCGGTTACTTAAGAACATTAACCATGCCAAATTATCAACAACTCAAACATAGCATGCTAAACTTAGTCGCATAATAACGATATAACGATCATATTAGGTAATGCGCATGGGCTTATTCATTTTTCTTTCCATCTTTGTTTTGATTATTGTCTGGGGAATATGGGTTCGAAATAATATCGTTCGATATTTGAATGCTTCTCAGCGTGCTTGGTCAGATGTCGCAAATTTTGAACGTCAGAAAATTAAAACATTAGAGCATCTTGAGCAAAATTTATCTCAATACACTGAGTTTGAAAAATCAACATTAGAAAATATCACAGCCTTACGCCAACAAATCCTAAATCTCAATACACAATCAACTGATGTAGCTCAGCTTCAGCATATTGAAGCGCTAAGTCAGTCGTTAATGAAAAGTTTAAATGTGGTTGTTGAGAATTATCCAGATCTCAAAGCTGATCAGCTTTACAACCAAATGATGCATGACATTCAAGAGCAAAATGAAAATGTCAGTGCTGCAATTTCAATATTCAATCGAAATGTCGAAGAGTTTAATAACTTGATTCAAATTTTTCCAAATAACTTAATCAACAGTATCAGCCTCGCAAAGAAACCTATTCGCCCATTTACAGATCATCAAGCGCAACAAAATTTTGATTATCGCCCTAATTTCAAATAAGGATTCCACCTTAAAAAGTGGCAATATCTTAGAGAATCACGTTGTTTATCCATTACGATTTATTCATATTAGGATACGCTAAAAACTGTATAGCTGGGCGAAAAATAAACAGATATCTTCATTGTTTAGCAAGATCATGAATCTCTTGTAATTTTTCATAAACAAAAATCCAAGTCGTTAAGAATAATGTAATTTTTCTAGCATAAACTGCGCGAATCTAGGAAAATAGAGCGCTTTATCGCTATCAATCAGCGAACTGTTTTTTCGCCTCGATTTGGACAATTTATGAAGTTTGAAAAATTAGGTCAGTCTGGTCGCGCTCGACGCGGACGCTTAACCTTGGAACATGGTGTCGTTGAAACACCGATGTTTATGCCTGTCGGAACTTACGGCACTGTTAAAGGCATGCTCCCACGTGATATTGAAGAAATTAAATCACAGGTCATTTTAGGGAATACCTTTCATTTATATCTACGCCCTGGTCTAGATGTCATTCGCGAGCACGGTGGTCTACATGGTTTTATGAAATGGAATAAACCAATTTTGACTGACTCTGGTGGCTTCCAAGTATTTAGCTTAGGCGCAATGCGTAGTATCAAAGAAGACGGCGTAACATTCCGCTCTCCAATTGATGGCTCTAAAGTCTTTCTTTCTCCTGAAATTTCGATGGATATTCAACATACATTGAATTCAGATATCGTGATGATTTTTGATGAATGTACACCCTATCCAGCGACTCACGAAGAAGCTCAGAAATCTCTACAACTTTCATTGCGTTGGGCAAAGCGTTGTAAGACTCAACATCATGATGTGTTAAAAAACCGCAATGCTCTGTTTGGTATTATTCAAGGCGGCATGTATGAAGACCTCCGCCAAGAATCACTAAATGGATTAAAAGAAATCGGTTTTGATGGTTATGCGATTGGCGGTCTTTCTGTAGGCGAGCCAAAAGAAGAGATGATCAAAGTCCTTGATTATCTTCCAGAGCAAATGCCTGCGGATAAACCACGTTATTTAATGGGTGTTGGCAAACCAGAAGACATCGTTGAAGCTGTTCGTCGTGGTGTAGACATGTTTGACTGTGTAATGCCAACTCGTAACGCACGTAATGGACATTATTTTGTTACGGACGGTTTAGTGCGTATACGAAATGCGAAATACCGCCATGATCAAAGCCCACTTGATCCGCATTGCGATTGTTACACCTGTACCAACTTTACCCGTTCGTATCTATACCATTTAGAAAAATGTGGTGAGATGCTTGCATCAATGCTTGGGACGATCCATAACCTTCGTTATTACTTGCGTTTAGCAGAAATGATGCGTGATGCATTAGATAACGGAACATTTGATGATTTTGTTCACGATTTTTATGCACGCCGTGGGCTTGAAGTACCACCTTGTCCGCAAGATTAATACATCAGTATTTGCGCTGAGCAAAAAGACAATGTAAATTGCTGAACAAGCCGATTTTTTATCATCTTTTTTGATATTTTTAGTTTAGGAAAATGAAATGAGCCTTTTTATTTCGACTGCACACGCAGCTGGTGAAGCTGCACAACAACCAAGCTTAGTTGCTAACTTATTGATGATTGCGGTATTCATTGCAATTTTCTACTTCTTAATTTGGCGTCCTCAAGCAAAACGTGCGAAAGAACATCGTACTTTGGTTGAGAGCTTAGGCGTTGGCAGCGAAATCGTTTTTGCGGGCGGTTTAATGGGCCGTATTACTAAACTCGAAGGTGATTTCGCTGTGGTTGAATTAAACCGTGGCAACGAAGTTAAAATTCAGCGTGCAAGCGTGATTTCAGTATTACCTGAAGGCACTCTAAATAACCTTTAATTATAAAATAGTCGTGCAGCTGCACGACTTTTTTCATTTTAAGAAGAAAGCGAATGCGTTACCCAGCATGGAAATATTTACTCATTCTAGTTGTACTAGTCGTGAGTACATTATATGCCCTGCCAAGTTTGTATCCTGATGAACCAGCTGTCCAAATTTCTGGTGCAAAAGCTGGTTCTGTCATTGATGACACAGTGATTCAAAAAGCAGAGCAACTATTAAAAAGCAACAATATCCAATCCCACAATAACAGCTTTACTCAAAATGCTGCCCTTCTACGTTTAGACAGTTCTGAAGCCCAATTAAAAGCAAAAGATATCCTACGTGAAGGTCTGGGTGAAAACTATGTTGTTGCATTAAACCTCGCACCAACAACACCTGAATGGTTACAGAAAATCGGTGCACGACCAATGAAACTTGGTCTTGATTTGCGCGGTGGTGTCCACTTCCTCCTTGAGGTGGATATGGACAAAGCGATTGCGCAGCGTATGGAAACTTCGGCTGCTGATTTGCGACGCGAATTCCGTGAAAACAAGATCAAATTCAATAGTCTTTCATTAAATAACAATGCGATCACTGTTCAATTTGCTAACAATGAAGATCGTGCAGCAGCGATGGATCAGCTTCGTCGTAACGGCAATAAATATACTCAACAAGCACTTGCAACTGAAAATGGTGCCAGTCTTCGTTTAACCTATACAGACACCACGAAGCAAGAAATTCAGTCATATGCGCTAGATCAAAACTTAACAACACTTCGTAATCGTATTAATGAACTTGGTGTTGCAGAAGCATTGGTTCAAACCCAAGGTAGCAACCGTATCGTGGTTGAATTACCAGGTGTCCAAGACACAGCTGAAGCAAAACGTATCTTAGGTCGTACAGCAAACTTAGAATTCCGTTTGGTGTCTGATCTAAATGATCAATATATTGATCCTTATTCAGGGAAATATAATGGTCAACCCTTACCTCCAGGGACAGAAGTATTCGCCTATGAGTCTTTAGACAGTGGTCGTGAACTTTTACTTAACCGTAATCGTATTCTGACGGGTGAGCGTGTACAAAATGCTTCTTCAGGCTTTGGACAAGATAGTGGTACAGCAGAAGTTAACATTACCCTTGATAATGCAGGTGGTAAGTTAATGTCAGATGCGACTCGTAGCGCTGTTGGTAAGCGTATGGCGGTACTGTTCATTGAGAATAAACAACGTATCAGTTACGTTGAAGATCCTGAGACAGGCGCACAAACTGAAGTACGCACACCATATACTGAGTCTGTCGTCATTAATGCAGCGAATATTCAAGCAGTACTGGGTTCACAGTTCCGTATTACTGGTTTAGATTCACCTCAAGAAGCGGCTGAACTAGCTTTAATGCTTCGTGCAGGTGCACTCGCTGCGCCAATGTACTTTGTTGAAGAGCGTGTTATCGGTCCAAGCCTAGGTCAAGAAAACATCGACAAAGGCGTACTATCTACTCAAATTGGATTCATCTTGGTCGCAATTTGGATGGTGGTATTCTTCCGCTTATTCGGTGTCATTGCGAACTTCGCTTTAGTATTCAACTTAGCAATGATCTTGACGGTTATGTCTTGGATCGGTGCTTCATTAACGCTGCCAGGTATTGCAGGTATCGTTATTACCATCGGTATGGCGGTGGATGCAAACGTTCTCATTTGCGAGCGAATACGCGAGGAAATCAAATGGGGGGCATCGCCTAAACAGGCGATTGTTGCAGGTTATGATCGAGCTTATAACACCATCTTTGACTCGAACTTAACCACATTCCTTGTTGCATTTATTCTCTTTGCCATTGGTACTGGTCCGATCAAAGGATTTGCCGTGACACTCATGATTGGTATTGTTTGCTCGATGTTTACTGCGATTACAGTAACGCGTGCAATTGTACAGATCATTTATGGTAAAAAACGTAACTTGAAAAAGTTGAGCATTTAGGAGATCTATCATGACTGAAAATACTCAACTCGAATCAAAACAGTACGGCCGTCCAGACAACGAACGCATTATCCCGTTCATGAAGATTGCAAAACCAGCAGCTTGGCTTTCAATCATCCTGACAATTGCAAGTATCTTCTTTATTGCGACCAAAGGTCTTAATTTAGGACTAGACTTTACTGGTGGTGTTGCAGCTGAATTGAATTATACCAATCCTGTAAAACCCTCTGAAGTTACGCAAGCATTAAGTAATGCGGGTTTCAATGATGCTGTGGTTCAAACCTTAGGTTCTGAACGAGATTTAATGGTTCGTATGCCTGTTCAAGAAGACCTTGAAGCGGAAGATTTAACCAAAGCAATTACCACTGCAGTTCAGTTAGACAATAATCCAGTCACTGTTCCAAAAGTGGATGTTGTTGGTGGTCAAGTTGGAAACGAACTTTACGTTAAATCAGCAGGTGCTGTGGCTTTAGCACTGATTATCATGCTGATTTATGTGACGATTCGCTTCGAATTCAAGTTGGCAATGGGTGCAGTTCTATCGCTATTTCACGATATTATCGTGACTCTTGGTATTTTTGCATTGATGCAGTGGCCATTTGACTTAACCGTGCTGGCTGCCCTGCTTGCGATTATTGGCTTCTCATTAAACGATAACATCGTTGTATCTGACCGTATTCGTGAGAACTTCCGTAAAATCCGCGGTGCAGAACCCCTTGAAGTCATTAATATTGCATTGACTGAAACCTTACGTCGTACCATCCACACTTCTATGACATTATTGCTTGTGGTCGTTGCTATGATGATCATGGGCGGTGATGGTTTGAAATGGTTCTCGATTGCAATGTTTGTCGGCGTTTTTGTCGGAACATATTCTTCGATTTATATCGGTACTGCCTTTGCATTGTGGCGTGGTCTGAACCGCCAAGACTTTATTGTTCAAGTAAAACCTGAATTTGAAGAGGAAGAAGAAATTCCTCAATAAACATTCAATACAAAAAGCCCATCAAATGATGGGCTTTTTTAATGTTGAGTGATTTGAATTTGAGGAATTGCAAAACCACGGCAAGAATATTCACTTCGCCATGCGACTGTCAGCATACAATCCATGATTTCAAAATTCTGATAAGCAAATACCCCTAAGACTGGATGCTCACAAACCCCACCCATTTGTGTGGTATGGGCATTGGTATTCAACTCATTTAAGCTCATGCGGATTCCCATCCCATGTGCCTTCAGAATTGCTTCCTTAATGGTCCAGACTTTAAACCAATAGCGAGAATCAAAATCCAATTCTGCCCATATCGCATATTCCAGTGGATGAAATGCATGTTTGGCTAAGGCTTCGAATCGAATTGATCGATTCAGCTCTTCAATATCCACACCCAAATCTCGAATATGATGTGATGTAACTAAAGCATAATAATGTTGACTATGACTATGGTTAAACTCAAAGTTTGAGATTTTTTTCAAAAAAGGTTTTCCATCTTTCGTTTGGTCAATATCCTCATTTTTTATTGTTTTATTTAATTTACTTCCTAGTAAGCAGTTACGATATTGGTGAATCATTTTTTTTCTAAGACTGATTTCTTCTGTACGTGTGAGATTTTCAGGAACTTGAAAAAAAGAAGAAATTTTAGAAATATCAATTTGAATATGACGGGTCATAATAACGTTCTCAGTGATTCCATTTATCTTAATTTATTCGCATGATAAAAAAAGCCCAAACTTCACATTTGGGCTTTCTGGACTAAATTTACAATTGATTAACCGCGTTTGAACTTCTTCTCGGCTTTCTTAAACTTCTGTACATAACGACGTTTACGTGCCGCAGTACGCTCGTCAATTTGAGATTTACGACCTTCAAATGGGTTTTCTGAAGTTTTAAATTCAATTTTTACAGGTGTACCCTCTAGTTTATACACTTTACGGAACACGTTTTCTAAGTAACGACGATAGTCAGCTGGGGTTTTATCAACTTTATTACCGTGAATCACAATCGTAGGTGGGTTTTGACCACCGATATGCGCATAACGCATTTTAATTGCACGGCCTTGAACTTTAGGTGGATGATGCGCGTCTGTTGCATCTTTTAAGATCTCAGTGATTTTCGCTGGAGATACTTTCAAACGTGAAGATTCATATGCACGATGAATTGAAGGATAAAGCTCACCCACACCTGTACCATGCAACGCAGAAATTAAATGGATTTTTGCCCATGGAATAAAGTCAAAACGACGCTCAACATCCAATTTACATTGTTTGCGATCATATTCTGACATATTGTCCCATTTATTGATCGCAATCACCATCGCACGACCAGCTTCAATCGCATATCCAATCAAATGCAAGTCTTGCTCAACAATACCTTCACGCGCATCAACAACAACAACGACAACATTGGCATCTTTCATTGCTTGTAAAGTCTTTACGATTGAGAATTTCTCAATCATTTCATCCACTTTACCTTTACGACGAACACCGGCAGTGTCAATGAGCGTATATTTTCGACCATCGCGCTCAAATGGAATGTAAATTGAGTCACGTGTAGTACCAGGCTGGTCAAAAGCAACGACACGTTCTTCACCTAACAGGCGATTAACTAATGTTGACTTACCTACGTTCGGACGACCGATAATCGCTAGACGAAGCCCAGTATCTTCATCACGCTGTTCACTTAGGTCATCTTCTGGTACATCTTCAAGCACTTCTTCGAGCATTTGTTGAACACCACGCCCATGGCTGGCAGCCACTTGCATCGGTTCACCCATACCCAACTTAAAGAACTCAACCAATGCTGCCTCTGCATGGACACCATCGACTTTGTTGGCAACTAAAAATACTTTTTTACCGAGTGAACGCAACTCACGCGCAATCTGTTCATCGGATGCTAAAAGACCTGCACGCGCATCAACAACAAAGATGATCATATCTGCTTCATGAATCGCAGTTTTAGACTGCTCTGCCATGTAAGAGTCGATCCCACCTTCGTTTTCGCCGATACCACCAGTATCTACAACGATAAATGATTTATTTTGATAAACTGCATCACCATATTTACGGTCACGAGTAAGACCGGCAAAGTCTGCAACAAGCGCGTCACGACTTTTGGTAATCTGGTTAAACAGCGTTGATTTTCCGACGTTCGGACGACCAATGAGCGCAATAACGGGTTTCATAGATTAACCTTTAACAAGATCAGCCAACTCAATTGGCCTGAACATCAGAAACTGTGGAAGAAGTTAGACGAATCATCTACTTAAAAATAAAAATGTCGGGGTCTGAAAATTCAACACCCCGAACTTAAAATATGTATTCAGCGACTAGTTTACCATAAGCAGAGAAAAAATTAACGATTCTGCCAAATTGTAAGTGCGCCTGTACGTGTCACTGAGTAAAGCTGATTGTTCACTACACGCAACGAACGTACTTCACCACGCGTTTTTTCACGCCCAACAAGTTGACCATTTTTAGGATCTACAAGGTGGAGTACACCCTCATAATCACCTACCACTAAATACTGACCCAACATTACTGGATTGCTTAATTGACGGTTAAGCAATTGATCATTATTCCATAATGGCTGACCCGTCACCAGATCAAACGATACAATTTTACCATCTGTTTGCGTGACGAATACTTGGCGACCTGCAACTTCAGCACGGTTAATACTACTTGCATCTTCACTCCAAATCACACGTTGTGAAACTAGATCTAGTACAGTGACTTGACCTTGATAGCTGGTGGTTACAACCAATTGTCCTGCAACAATTGGATCTGCATCCACATCAACTAAACGCTGTATATCAGAACGACCATCGCTGACTGCCACACGTCTTTGCATACGCAAAGTTCCAGTGAGACTATCAATTGCGTATACGTATGCATTTGACGAGGCCACTAAAACTGTTCGTGGGTCTAAGCGCACAGGTGAAGCTTGACCACGTAAGCTCAATTGTTCGTTTGGCATACGATAGGTCCACACTTGTTGACCTGTTTTTTCATCCAGACCAAACACCGTACCGTCATTTGCAACAACGATCACTCGACCAGTCTGAATAAGCGCCGCACTCAAAATTGCACCGCTTAATTGCGCAGTCCAACGGATATCACCCGTTTTTTGATCAAGAGCAAACAGCTGACCTTTCTTGTTGCCGACGATTACTAATCCGTTGGCCGCTTCAACACCTGAACTTAAACCAAGCTTTGTAACTTGTTTTTCCCAGACACGCTGCTTACCTTGATATGCAGAAACCTGTCCCTTAGGATCTAAAAAGTATAAAACACCTTGATCATTCGCCATTCTCAAACGCAATGGATCAGCAGCATCCGTCGCTGAAACATTATGTGAAAAAATAGGTGCTAAGCTCACCGATTGCTGAATTTTAGGCAACGGATTAGGTTTCACCTTTTCTTCTTTCACCGTATTGCTTGTACACGCCATTAGTGCACACGACAATGTCGCTAGAACAAAAGAAATTTTATACTTTCTATCCATTAAGACTCATCCGTTTGTATATCTAAAATTGGGCGCTCAATTTCAGGATCTTCTACTAATATGCCAACACTTTCGAGTTTAATTTGTAAGATTTGGCGTTCTTGTTTAGTTGCAATTAAGTTATCCCATGCGCTCTGATAAGCTTTTTTCGCATTTTCAATATCATTCTTAGCAATATAAATATCGCCACGCGCTTCATCTACAGTTGTTTTGAAAGCGGGCAAAGTCAAACCAGACAGTGTTTTTAAAGCTTCATCATATTTTTTTTGTGCCAGTTGAGCATCCGCTAAACGAAGCTTAATGATGTGTTGTAAACCTTCATCTTTGATTTGAGCGTTTGCAATTTTTTTCAATTCACGTTCAGCTTTGGCATAATTCTCTTGATCATAAGCCAATTTTGCCATTACAAATTGCGTTTGAACCGCATGAATCGAATCAGGATTTTCTTTTACAATTTTTTCAGCAGTTCCATCCAAAGCAGTCGCTACTTTAGGATCAGTTGTTGCAGCTTTCGCTTCATCAACTAAGAGCTGTACTTTAGCAGTCTGTATTTGATCTTCTGCTACGTTTTTCTTCTTCCAATATTCCCATCCGAAAAAGGCGATCAGGGCAAGAAGAATCAGCGTAATCAACGCCGATCCATATTTCTTAAAAAACGACTTTGCTGTATGCAGTTGTTCTTCGTCAGTCATTGCGCTCATATGATCGCCCTTTCCTTATGTTCTTAAATTTATTTTGAAGATAGTTTATCAATGATGAACGGCACAATGTCATTGACCGCTACTTGTGTCTGCTCTGCTGTAGCCAACTCTTTGACTGAAAGTTGTTGCGCTTCAGCTTCACGCTCACCAAAGATTAAGGCATAAATTGCACCAGACTGATCCGCTTTTTTCATTTGACTTTTCATCGAGCCTTGAGAACCAACTTTCAGACGCACTGAACTGTTTGCAGCTTCAAGTTGATCTCGAATTTGCTCAGCCAAAACTAAAGCTTTACCTTGCGTCGCAGGATCTGCAAGTAAAAATACTTCACAATCACGTACTGGTGTATTGTCTTCTACTTGTTCTAAAAGAAGCAATAAACGCTCAATACCCATTGCGAAACCAACCGCAGGAACGGATTGATCTGGTTTACCTTTTAACTGACCCACTAAACCATCGTAACGACCACCAGCACATACCGTACCCTGTGAACCCAGATGTGTCGTCGTCCATTCAAATACAGTTTTATTATAGTAATCCAAGCCACGAACCAATTTTTGGTTAATGACAAATGAAATACCTGCATCGGTTAAATATTGCTGTAATTGTTGGAAATGTGCCAGCGTCTCTTCACCCATAAAGTCATGAAGTTTAGGCGCATTTTCTAAAATACTTTGAGTTTTTGCATCTTTAGAGTCCAAAATACGCAGTGGATTCGTCGTTAAACGACGCTGCGAATCTTCATCTAAATCTGACTTATGTGATTCTAAAAACTCAACCAAGGCTGCACGATAAGCTGCACGTTCATCTGACTCACCTAAAGTATTAAGCTCTAATTGAACTTTGTCCGCAACACCCATCCGTTTCCAAAGACGCGCAGTCATCAAAATCAGTTCAGCATCTTGATCAGGAGTTCCAACACCAAACGTTTCCACACCAAATTGGTGGAATTGGCGATAACGACCTTTTTGCGGTTTTTCATAACGGAACATCGGTCCAATATACCAAACACGCGGTGTCGCACCACGAAGCAAATTGTGTTCGAGCATAGCACGTACACAACCCGCAGTACCTTCAGGACGTAAGGTCAAAGACTCAGGAGGATTACCTTTATCTAAGAACGTATACATCTCTTTTTCAACGATATCCGTTGCATCACCAATAGAACGCTTGAACAAGTTTGTCTGTTCAACCATCGGCAAACGAATTTGTTGATAGCCATAGGCATCCATCAAACCAGATAGATGCTGTTCAAGACGTCTCCAAGCTGGGGTTTGCGTTGGGAGAATGTCATTAAAACCTTTGATTGCGACGATTGAACTCATGATCTACTCAGAAAAACCTGTGCGAATAATCTCTTTTGATTTAGCTTTTTCAAGCTCGTTAACACGTTGACGAACCATATTTTCGATTTCATCAACCAATTGATTTGTGTCAATTAAATGACTCTTTTCACCATTACGATACACCAGTGAACGTGGACTTGCACCCACTACACCAATATCAGCTTCTTTAGCTTCACCAGGACCGTTGACTTTACACCCGATGACAGATACATCCATTGGAGTACGTACATCTTCCAAACGCTCTTCAAGCATTTGCATCACTTTGATGACATTAAATTCTTGACGTGAACAACTTGGGCAAGCAATAAAGTTAATACCATTTGAACGTAAGCCCAAAGATTTAAGAATATCAAAACCAATTTTGATTTCTTCCTCAGGTTCCGCTGCCAATGAAATTCGCATGGTGTCGCCAATGCCTTCCATTAACAATCCGCCCAGTGCAATTGCCGACTTCACCGAACCAGTACGGTAAATTCCAGCTTCAGTCACTCCTAAATGTAACGGGTTGTCAATTTGTTGTGACAATAAGCGATAAGCATCCATCGTCAAAAAGACATTCGATGCTTTCACTGACACTTTAAACTCTTGGAAATCCAAACGATCTAAAATATCAATATGACGCATTGCTGACTCAAGCAAAGCTTGACCTGTTGGCTCACCATATTTCTTTTGAATATCTTTTTCGAGAGAGCCTGCATTGACACCAATTCGCATTGAAATATCGTTGTGACGAGCCGCAGCAACCACTTCGCGAATTTTTGCTTCTGAACCGATATTCCCTGGGTTAATACGCAGACAATCTGCACCCAAATCTGCAACAGCTAAAGCAATTTTATAGTCAAAATGGATATCGGCAACGAGTGGCACTTGCACTTGTTTACGAATTTCTCCAAAAGCAGCAGCGGCTTCCATACTCGGTACAGACACACGCATAATATCCGCACCAGCATCCACACAACGTTGAATTTGTGCAACTGTTGCAGCTACATCACAAGTTTCAGTATTGGTCATGCTTTGAATACTGATTGGCGCATCGCCACCCACATACACAGAACCTACGCGAATTTTACGTGTTGGTTTGCGTCGAATCGGATTCTCGATCATCGTTTTACCTTTAACCCATTAACGTGATAAACGGAATTCAGCTTTTCCGTTTACGGTATATGGTGACAATGAAATATTTTCATTATTTAAACTTAATGAAACGGCTTGAGCATCATCTAATCGAATTTGGAATGGAGACTGTCCATTCAAACTAATCGCAGTTGATTGGCGTCCAGTTGCTAAAACTTTACCCGTACTGTCCACAATGTGTACCGATGTAGGACGACTAAAACTGAGATTCATCGTATCGCCTGATACTGCTTCAGTCGTGCCTGTACCATTATTTAAGGTCAGAATTTGGACATTATTGGACTGATTCGTATCAGTATTTGACGAATCGCCTTTAGCCGCCCATTTTTGGATTGCGGAGATTAATATCCAAGCCACGCCCAAAATAATTAACGCAATCACGATGCGTTTAATCCACTTGCGATTACGTACACTTTTCGAGCCAGGAAGTTTCCCCATAATTTTAATTGGAGAATTGTTCAAAGCATGATTTGGCAGTAAACCTGTATCATTTTGATAGATTTCATCAAAACGTTGAATTAAAGCAGAGGCATCAACTTTGAGATACTTCGCATACGAACGATAATATCCCTTAATGAAAGTCGCTTCTGGCAAAGATTTGTATTCGTCTTGCTCTAACGCTTCAAGCGTTTTTACTGGCATTTTCAAATCACCAGCAACTTTGACCAGATCACGTTGTTGAGATATACGGATTTGACGCAAATACTCGCCAGGGCGTTGAATATTTCCTAAAGCATTAGGTGCTACGTTTGAACCAGTAGGTTGCTGTGAATTAGGATTTACTTCCATACGGCCTCAGTATTGAACTGTAATTGCAAATAACGTTGAAATTCTTGACTATTTGGAAATAAAGTACGCAACTGATTCACCAGCACATACATTCCCGTTCTATCACCATTGGCACGTGCGATACGTAAACCAATCCAGAGTGCTCGCGCACCTTGATTTTGCTGGCCAACTTTGAGTACAAATTGCTCATATAGCTGACGCGCGGCAATATTATTCTTTTGCAGATAAAATATCTCTGCCAACTCTATCATTGAAACAGTGGAGTCACGATTGACTTGCAGTGCTTGTTTGAACGTTTTTTCAGCATTCGGTATATCACCTTGAATCAGATAAATCCGTCCAAGGTTTTCTAATGCACGATGACGTTGGTCATATCCAAGCGTTGCGCCTGCAATTGAAAGCTGTTTTACAGCATCATTATATCGTTTCACTTGATACAAATACGTACCATAGTTGTTACGTGCTTGCGCATTTTTAGGATCAATTGATATCGCACGAGAAAAATAATGATCTGCACGTTGCATGTTGATGTCACTTCCTTCTTGCTGAAGCAACACCCCCATCATCATATTTGCCGTCGAATCGCGCGAATTAACCTCTAATGCTTGATCAAGCACACGTTTGGCAGCATCTAAATTCCCAGTTCGAATATATTCAGCCGCCATTTGGGTACGAACTTTCACTGATTTCTCAGGATCTTTTTTGCTCGTATCGCCACTGGTAGTTTGGCATCCAAAGAAAAGCAATCCAGATAAAGCGACTGTCATCGTCATGACTATTTTTTTATACATCGGCTTGCTCAAATGATGCCTCCCTCTTTTTAATCATTCACATCTAAATGATACAACTAGCCTTGTGAACGCATAATTTCATTACGTTCTAGCACTTTTTTCTTCCATTGTTCTGCACGACGAGTGCGGTCAGCCACTTGACCTACCAATTGACCACAAGCTGCGTCAATATCATCCCCACGTGTCTGACGAATCGTACACACAAAACCAGCATCAGACAAAGTTTTTTGGAAAGAAATGATGCGATTTCGGCTCGAACGCCCGTATGGTGCATGTGGGAATGGATTAAATGGAATCAAGTTAATTTTACTTGGTAAATTTTTCAACAACTTAATCATCTGCTGTGCATGTTCAGGATGATCGTTGACCCCGTCTAACATGACATACTCAATTGTGACATGCTTACGTGCACTTTCATTACCATCTTTAGTGATGTAACGCTGACACGCTGCAATGAGTTGCTCTAACGGATATTTTTTATTAATTGGTACTAATTCGTTACGTAACTCATCATTGGTTGCATGCAATGAAATTGCAAGCGCAACATCAATATCTTGAGCCAATTGATCTATCTTCGGCACAACCCCTGACGTTGACAATGTGACGCGGCGTTTAGACATTCCATAGGCGAAATCATCAAGCATGATACGCATTGAATTAAGCACAGCGTCATAGTTCAATAATGGTTCGCCCATACCCATCATTACCACGTTGGTCACAGAGCGCTCACGCTCAGCAACTGGCACATCTTCCATATAGGAATAGTTCGCCATCCACAACTGACCAATAATTTCAGCCTGTGTTAAATCGCGTTGGAAACCTTGTTTTCCTGTTGAACAGAACGAACAGTCCAAAGCACAACCGACTTGTGATGAAATACATAAGGTTTTACGCGAACCCGTTTTATCCTCAGCAGGAATCAGTACTGTTTCAACCAAAGAACCCGCACCATCACCTACACGGAATACCCACTTACGTGTTCCATCTTTAGAATAGTTTTTATGCACGACTTCTGGTGCTTTAATTTCACAAATCTTTTCAAGTTTTTCACGTAATTTCCCTGAAATATTAGTCATTTCAGCAAAATCAGTAACGAAGAACTGATGAATCCATTTCATCACCTGACCCGCACGGAACTTTTTCTCCCCCATATCCTCAAAGAATTTTTCCATTTGCGGACGTGACAGGCCAAGTAAATTCACTTTCTGTACAGTATCAGCCTGCTGTACTTGAACAGTAGTGGGCTGTTGTTCATCTAAATTGACGGATGAAGCGACAACTTCAGAATTCATGAGTATTACCTAAACCATAATGTGGGATAAAAGAACATGCTCAATTTTCAAGCAATAAAATCTTTCAGAAATAAAAAAACCAGATAAGCAGTATAGCACTTATCTGGTTTGAATACTGCGAATTAACGAGTACGTGGAGCGATCTCAGTTTGAGCGAAGAAGTAGTTAACTTCACGATCAGCAGATGCTACAGAGTCAGAACCGTGAGCAGCATTTTCGTCGATGCTTACAGCGAAGTCAGCGCGGATTGTACCTGGAGCAGCTTCTTTAGGGTTAGTAGCGCCAAGGATGTCACGGTGAGCAAGAACTGCGTTTTCACCTTCAAGAACTGATACAACAACTGGACCAGAAGTCATGAACGCAACGAGGTCAGCAAAGAAACCACGTTCTTTGTGCTCAGCATAGAAGCCTTCAGCTTCAGCTTGAGTTAAATGTTTCATTTTAGTCGCAACGATTTTAAGACCAGCTTTTTCGAAACGAGCAAAAATGTCACCGATGTGGTTTTTAGCAACTGCATCTGGTTTAACGATAGATAAAGTACGTTCAATAGCCATGATTGGCTCCTTTAGTCAAATTGACATGAAAATTTTGGCGCATTATACCGAATAATGCGCGATTATCTGCTTTTCGCGTGTAAAAAAATGGTTTTTTTCGATCGATGAATTATCGAGCTTCGTCAATCCAAGCCATTTGAATTGCTTCTAACAATCCTTCTGTTGATTTGTTTGGATCATCTTCAAACTCTGGAAGCGCACAAACCCATGCATGAAGATCAGTAAAACGGATCCATTGTGGATCTACATCTGGATGGGCTTCATACAGTTCAATTGCGATATCAAGGGTGTCTGTCCAACGTAAACCCATACTTATTCCTAAATCATCTTTGGTGAATTCATGGCTTAATTTTAGCAAAAAGCAAATCAAGACGTACAATTATATTGCTTTTGTACGCCTTATCATGCAATCAACATACCCTCACAATATGATATTCAATGCTGGAGCAGCCAAGATAATACCACTAGCAACCGTCGCCCCAATTAAGGCACCAACTAAAACATCAGTTGGGTAATGCAATCCCAATACCATGCGCGACAACGCAACCAAAATGGTAAATGGCATCATCATCACCAGCAAGACAGGCTCTACATAACCCAATACGATTGTTGCCATTACTGCATGCAATGTATGACCAGAAGGAAAGCTAAAATGATCTAGTGGTCTTTCGCCAATATGAATAACTTGGTGAACTTGGTATGGTCGTGGACGTACTGTTTTTGTTTTTAAAATTTTATAAATCAGCGTACCTAACGAAGCAGCAACAACAATATATAAAATTTGAATAGTGTATTGCGGTCCTTGCAGTAGCCACACCAACGCCACCATCATGTACCAAAAAACTCCATCTCCGAGCCGACTAATAATTTTAAATATGAGCGCAATACTTTGTGTATGCGATAGATTATTGAAATAGAGACATCCTCTTAGATCAAGATCGAGTATTTTTATTTTGGTATTTTTAAAATTCATTTCACTCTACTCCTATCGTTCAGGCCGTGAGCGTTTTCTGCTGCACGACACGATAAAATGCATGTTCGAGTTGTTGAACTGGATGTTGCCATCCGACTTGTTGTACTTTTTTCATTGCTTGCACCCCCATTGCATGCAAGCGTTTGTTCTGGGGCAGATTAACAATATATTGAACCAAAGTTGCAGGCTCACCCAAAGGTGCTAACCATGCTGTTTCCGCATCTAAATACTGCTTAGCACAAGCATAATCATAAGCAACGACAGGCAATGCACTCGCCATCGCTTCAAGCACGACATTGCCAAATGTCTCTACTTGACTGGCAAAAACAAATACATCTGCGCTTGCAAATGATTCAGCAAGATTTGTACCACTTAAGCTTCCAGTAAAGATGATATCGGTATGTTTGCTCTGACGAACCAAACGCGAATAATCGGGCCCATCCCCCACGATGACCAACTTAAATCTGCGCGTTGTTTGTGTTTTAAGTTTTAAATAGGCATCAATTAACACCTGAATTTCTTTTTCAGGTGAAACACGACCAACATAAAGTAGCACAGTTGTATTTTCACAAGCATCCCATTGTCGTCTGAGTTGCACACTTCGAAAAGTAGGTGAAAACTTTTCAACATCCACCCCAGTTTTAATCACTTCAACTTGACATGTAACACCAAAGCTACGTATCGCATCAGCCGAGTCCTGACTTGGCACACAGGTCAATTGCGTATTGTTATGAAACCATTTGAGATAGTGCTGAATCGGCTTGACCATAAAAGCAAGATCATAAAACCGACTAAAGTCATGAAAAGCAGAATGAAAACCACTACTCACAGGAATCTTTTTGTTTTTTGAGAGCTGAAGTACCGCTAAACCTAATGGTCCTTCCGTCACGATATGCACCAAATCTGGTTGAAATTCATCAAATGCTTTAGCCACTTTGCCATACTGTGGCCAGCCAAATTGCATATGGGCATATTTCGGAATGGTTTGACCATTCACCAAACACTCACGGTTCGGAGAAAATTCCGAACATATTTGTTTTTGTGAAGGTCGTACCAATAGAATTTTGTGACCAAGCTTCTGTAGACCTTTGCAAATCTGTAGTAAAGACAATGAAACACCATTCAGCTCTGGTGGCCATGTCTCCGTAACGACAGCTATTTTTAATCTAGATCGCCCCAATTGCTCAAGCACCGATACATCCCGATCGGAGTTTTGATTTTTAAATTTTAGCCTCTGGTGATCATATTGCGTTGTCGATCTAGGCAATACAGTGTCCATGATTCCCATCATCACACCTCTTTTGTATTTTTTTCATACTTTTACTTTAGAGATGGATCATTTCATTATGATGATGATTTCATTAAATACTTGTCATAATTAGAATAGATGACTGATTCACCGACCACCCTCAAACACGCGACAAGAAACTACGAATTCAAAATAATTTAGTGAAATAAAGTACGATGCACAGCAAAAAATAACGCTTGCTCAAAATCAATAACAGGTTTCAACCATCCTGTTGCAGCAACTGCAAGATGCGCTTTCTCACCCATTATTTTTAAATCGGGTTGATTCAATGTTGCTGTCATTGCTCGTTCGAACATATCTAGATCACCGAGAGGGATCAGCCATCCCGTTTCATTGTGCACAACATGCAGTTTGGCACATGCATAATCATAAGCCACCACAGGCAAGCCACTTGCCAATGCTTCAAGCGCGACATTTCCAAAGGTTTCAACTTGACTTGGAAAGATAAACACATCTGCACTGGCATATGCACAAGCCAAGTCTTCGCCAGTCAAACTTCCCATAAAAATAATATCAGGGTGATGATTCGCAAGGGCTTCAAGCCTTACTCGATCTGGTCCATCTCCGACAATGACCAATTTAGTATAATGTTCAACCTCACCTTTCATTTTCAAAAAAGTCCGAATAATAAGGTCTACTTCCTTTTCAGGTGACAACCGACCAACGAAAATCAGCACTCGTGTATGCTCATTTGCAGTCCATTGCTCTCTCGATAACTTCGATCTTTTATTCGGATTAAATAATTGGGTATCAACACCTCTCCCCACCACCCTTAACTCACCGCTTACTCCCATTTGTTTTAAAGCATGCTGTGTATCTAAACTTGGCACACAAGTCACGTCTGTCTTATTGTGAAACCATGTTAAATATTTTGAGATAGGTTTAACGAGAAAAGGAAAATCAAAGTATCGACTAAACTCTTGAAAGGCAGAGTGAAAACCACTTGAAACAGGAATATTCTGAGACTTAGCTACCATTAGACTCGCAAATCCCAATGGTCCCTCTGTCACAATATGCACAATATCTGGCTGAAATACCTCAACCGCTTTTGAGATTTTAGAAAACTGTGGCCAACCGAACTGTAAGGTGGGATATTTCGGAATCGCCTGAGCATGCACCCAACACTCTGCATCAGGTTTAAACCGTTTACATTTCACTTTGGGTTGGGGACGAATCAACAAAATTTGATGACCTCGCTTCTGCAAACCCAGACATAAATTCATCAGTGAGTTTGCAACACCATTAATCTCTGGTGACCATGTCTCAGTCACAATGGCAATTTTTAATTGAGGATGTCGTTTAGGCTGATCAGCATCAGGAAGAAGAATAAAATCCTCAAATGACGGATTTTTTTTAATGTCCAATAATTCAAATAATTTTTTTTGTTGTGTTACTTGTAAATTTAGGAGTGCCATCATCACACCTTTTATTCATGCTATGCCTAAAATTTATAAGAACATAATGTCAATATGATGATGGTTTCATGACAGCCTTGTCATAAGGCTCATTCAGATTTTCACATTTTAAGGCTCTTGCTCTTGAACACGATTTACATCGCTGCCTAGCTCATTCGCTTACTCTTGACCAGAGTTAACTGGTGGTTCTTCAATCCGTTTTTCCAAGTTTTCCCCTTGAAGTGCTACAGAGGATTCTGATGATGTCCGATCTTCTAATTGTTTAGTTTCTTGTTCAGCATTAACTGCAACTGGTTTCAAAATGCCTTCAACAATTACATAAACCTGTCCATTAGAAAAATCGATGTGCTGTTTATCACCATGTAACAGTGGAAATCCAACGATTTGCTCGTACTGCTCTGCACGGTTAAATTTTTGTTGAACAGAATCATAAATCCAGTAAATAAAACGACAATCTTGAAGCGTTTTATCCTCTGACAGATCAGAGAGCACTACATCATAGTAACCATCAAAATTCACATCCATATAACCAATACTATTGGGAAACGCTTGAAAGCCTTCAAGTATTTGCATGCTTTTTTGATTGGCTTTGTCAAACACCTCGATACGTGTCATAAATCGTTTGAAAGGATAGTTAGCTTTAGATATGCCATAGAAATTAAAACTGAACCGTACCGGGTTTGTCGGAGACTCAACATTCTGAGAAACTACTCCGATGAAAAAATTAAACTATACCCCTGAAATCAAGGAAAGAGCGGTTCAACTTGTTATTGAATCCGAAAAAGATTATCCATCAAATTGGGCTGCAATCACTGCTATTGCTCCCAAGATAGGTTGTACCCCTGAAACACTGCGTGTTTGGCATCAAAAATATTTGGATCAACAAAATCCAGTTAAAGTACAGCATCTTTCAGATCAAGAACGCATAAAACAACTGGAACGTGAAAATAAAGAACTGCAACGCGCTAACGAAATTCTACGTAAAGCAGCTGCTTTTTTCGCCCAGGCGGAGCTCGACCGCCCACACAAATAATGGTGGATTTCATCCATAACAATAAAGACCTATATGGTGTTGAGGCAATCTGTAAAATTTTACCGATTTCACCATCGACCTATTACCGACAGTTGGATCTGACCGAGAACCCAGAAAAGCGCTCAAAACGCGATTTACATGACGTGCATCATGCTGAACAAGTGAAACGAATTTGGAAAGAAAGTTCGGGTCGATATGGTGTACGTAAAGTCTGGCAACAATTGAAACGTGAAGGCTATATTGTTGCACGCTGTACGGTTGCTCGATTGATGCAAAATCTAGGCATACAAGGTGTTTGGCGCGGTAAGAATAAACAAACTACTCGTAGCCGAGATGATCAAAAGCGTGCACCTGACTTGGTGAAACGCAATTTTACTGCTGATCATCCTGACCAACTGTGGGTCGCTGACTTCACGTATGTTCGAACCAATTCAGGCTGGGTGTATACCGCCTTTATTATTGATGTGTTCTCACGAGCCATTGTTGGATGGAAAGTATCTACACGAATGAATACAGATATGGTGCTCGATGCATTGGAGCAAGCATTACATGATCGAGGCATGCCAAAGCACGTGATTCATCATTCCGATAGAGGTGTGCAATATCTTTCCATTCGCTATACCAATCGTTTAGAAGCAGCAAATTTACGAGCATCAGTTGGTACGACTGGTGATTCATACGATAATGCTTTGGCTGAAACGGTGAATGGCTTATACAAAACAGAAGTGATTGAATATCTAAAAGCAGATTGGCAAGGTTTAGTAGATGTACAACTTGCGACATTAAACTGGGTGGATTGGTTCAATAAAAAGCGTGTACATAGTGCTCTAGGTTATGTATCGCCATTTGAGTTTGAAGCAATGTACTATGATAAGGTTAATCCGTTAGGTCAGGTGGCCTAACTTAAATAAAAATCTCTCCGATAAACCCGGTACGGTTCAGTATAAATTGGTCGTGTTTCCAGTTGAACTCTTCTCCAAATCTGATTATCGATTATCGCTTCAGTAAGCTTAGAAGAATGATATCCAAACTCAACAGAACTTAAATTTTTTACAATTCGGATTTCTTCCTCGTAAGCCCATTCTTGCATCTTGTATAGCAAAGCATGCTTCAATAAATCCTCCTTAGTACGCCAATTCAAGTTTTCAGAATCTCCCACAATCATTAGGTCATCAATATTGGCTTTTAAAACTCCTTTTGGAACAGTCTTTAAATATCTAAGCTCTCCTTTGGTTGAAGGTATAATAAATTTATTATCATCATCAAAACCTGCTTTTTTTGTATCTACACCAATAACTATTCCTCTATGACTATCACCATAATGTGCCCACATTAATGGATTAAGGGCAGATCTTGTTAAGCTCAAGACCGCATATTTTCTTGAGAAATTAATTCTAAATGCATTAATAGCAACTGACACTGGAACATCTAAATTATAAAAACCAAATCCTGTACATTCAAATGGGTCATTCAAATCTTCTAGATTTGAAAACCCCAAGCTATTTGTCTCTAATATTTTTAAACCCGCCTCAAAACCCACATACTTATATAAAATCATTATTCTTATCCCACAAAAAAAACCCCGCTTTCGCAGGGTTTTTTATAGCATAAAAATCAGCTAGATAAGAAAATTAGTTCTTTTCTTTGTCTACGATTTTGTTTGCTTGAATCCAAGGCATCATCGCACGCAATTTAGCACCAGTGACTTCGATACCGTGAGCAGCGTTTTGACGACGACGAGCAGTCATAGATGGGTAGTTCAACGCACCTTCTTGGATGAACATCTTCGCATATTCACCAGATTGAATACGTTTAAGCGCATTACGCATCGCTTCACGAGACTGTTCGTTGATTACTTCAACGCCAGTTACATATTCACCGTACTCAGCATTGTTAGATACAGAGTAGTTCATGTCCGCGATACCGCCTTCGAACATTAAGTCAACGATCAATTTAAGTTCGTGTAGACATTCGAAGTAAGCCATTTCTGGTGCATAGCCAGCTTCAACAAGAGTTTCGAAGCCCATTTTAACCAATTCAACAGCACCACCACAAAGAACTGCTTGCTCACCGAAAAGGTCAGTTTCAGTTTCTTCACGGAAAGAAGTTTCGATAATACCTGTACGACCGCCACCAACACCTGAAGCGTAAGAAAGCGCAAGGTTACGTGCATTACCAGAAGCATCTTGGTGAATCGCGATAAGATCAGGAACACCTGAACCACGTTGGTATTCAGAACGTACAGTGTGACCAGGTGCTTTTGGAGCAACCATGATTACGTCCAAGTCAGCACGTGGAACAACTTGGTTATAAAGAACAGAGAAACCATGAGCAAATGCAAGAGTAGCACCTTGCTTGATGTTTGGCTCAATTACATCACGGTAAAGTTGAGCTTGGAATTCATCTGGAGTCAAGATCATTACTACGTCAGCTTGAGCTACAGCAGCAGGAACTTCAGCAACTTTAAGACCAGAATTTTCAGCTTTTTTCCAAGAAGCAGAACCAGCACGTAAACCAACAGTTACGTCAACGCCAGAATCTTTAAGGTTAAGCGCGTGAGCGTGACCTTGTGAACCGTAACCAATGATTGCTACTTTCTTAGATTGGATGATAGATAAGTCGCAGTCTTTATCATAAAAAATTTGCATTGCTGTCTCCGCTAAAATGCTTTGGCTTCCGTTTGATTAGCGAATGTTAATGTGGTTCGCCAACCCCCTCCTCTCGGAGGAGGGAAGAATTTGTTAATAAAAAATTAGATTGTTAAAACTTTTTCGCCACGTGCGATACCAGACACACCTGAACGTACAACTTCAAGAATGGTATTCTCTGCCAAAGCATCAATAAAACCATCAATTTTCTCAGTTGTACCCGCGATTTGAATCGTGTAAGTCGTTGGTGTTACATCCACGATTTGTCCGCGGAAGATATCTGCTGTGCGTTTAATTTCAGCACGCGCAGAACCCAAAGCTTTTACTTTGATTAACATCAATTCACGTTCAATGTGTGAACCTTCAGAAAGGTCAACCACTTTAACCACTTCAACAAGTTTGTTGAGTTGTTTTGTGATTTGCTCAATCTTGTGATCATCACCATAAGTCGTCAATGTCAAACGAGACATTGTTGGGTCTTCTGTTGGCGCAACGTTCAAAGTTTCAATGTTATAACCACGTTGTGAGAACAAACCCACTAAACGTGAAAGCGCGCCAGATTCGTTCTCAATGAGAACAGAGATGATATGTCTCATGCTGTGCGCTCCCCTTTAGATAACCACATATCTGTCATAGATTGACCCGCGATTAACATCGGATAAACATGCTCAGTACGGTCAACCATCACGTTGATGAATACACATTTATCATTAATCGCCATTGCTTCTGCAAGCTTCGATTCAAGCTCATCCGCATGATCAATTTGAATACCTACATGTCCGTAAGCTTCCATCAACTTCGCAAAGTCAGGCAATGACTCAACATATGAACTTGAGTGACGACCTTCATAATTCATATCTTGCCATTGTTTCACCATACCTAAAGCACGGTTGTTTAAGCACAAGATTTTAACATTTAGGCCATATTGCTTACATGTTGAGAGCTCTTGGATACACATCTGAATGGATGCTTCACCTGTAATACAAACAACTTGTTGGTCAGGGAATGCAAGCTTAGCCGCCATCGCATATGGAAGACCAACACCCATCGTGCCTAAGCCACCTGAGTTAATCCATTGACGTGGACGTGTGTATTTGTAATACAACGCACCAAACATCTGATGTTGACCAACGTCAGAAGTGATGATTGCTTGGCTGTTCGTTACTTTATCTAAAGCTTGAACAACTTGTTGAGGTTTCATCGTACCGTCAGTTGGTTTTTCATATTTCAAACCATGAACCTGACGCCACTCATTGATTTGTTTCCACCAATCCGCAATAGCTTCAGGGTTCGGCTTAGAAATATTCAGCTGTTTTAATTGCGCTAACATTTCTTGAAGAACTGGCTCTACAGCACCCACGATTGGGATATGCGCCATGATTGTTTTTGAAATCGTCGCAGGATCGATATCAATGTGAATCACTTTCGCATTTGGACAGAATTTTGCAGGATTATTGGTTACACGGTCATCGAAACGCGCACCAACACATAGAATCACATCAGCGTGACCCATGGTCATGTTCGCTTCATATGTCCCATGCATACCCAACATACCAATAAATTGAGGATCATTACCAGGGAATGCACCTAGCCCCATCAATGTGTTGGTTACTGGATAACCCAATAGATGTGCTAATTCAGTCAATAAATGTGATGCATTGCCTTGAACAACACCACCGCCCGTATAAATAATAGGACGTTTAGCATTGATCAATTCATCAATAGCTTTGCGGATCTGACCAGTATGACCACGATGTGGCGGCTGGTAAGAGCGCATTTTTACTTTTTCAGGATATTCGTATGCAAATTTTTCAGCAGGGTTTGTTGCATCTTTTGGAATATCAACAACCACAGGACCTGGACGACCTGATGACGCGATATAGAAAGCTTTTTTAATAACCGCTGGAATTTCACTCGCATGACGCACTTGGAAACTGTGTTTCACGATTGGACGAGAAATACCAACCATATCCGTTTCTTGGAATGCATCTTCACCAATCAAATGGCTTGCAACCTGACCAGACAAAATCACCATTGGGATTGAGTCCATGTAAGCTGTCGCGATTGGTGTCACAGTGTTAGTCGCACCTGGACCCGAGGTCACCAGTACAACACCTGTCTTACCTGTTACGCGCGAGTATGCATCTGCCATATGACCAGCAGCTTGCTCATGACGCACGAGGTAATGATTAATTTTGTCTTGTTTGAATAGCGCGTCGTAAATGTGTAAAACTGCGCCGCCTGGATATCCAAAAACATGTTCAACGCCTTCGTCCGCCAATGCGCGAACAAGCATTTCACCACCAGATAAAAGTTCCAACGTATTCACCCTAATCTTATTTCCACGACGGTTATGGGAGACATAAGTCGTGTTTCATTCATTCGTTTGTATGCACTGTTATAGCACACATATTTCATCGTTTTTGCTGCAATAATAAAATTTTTCGATCACAACCGTTTGAGTTGCGACTGCATATTCAACATGTTGGGATAAACATATTTCTGCTATTTCATTGTCTCGGCTTAGAGACAACGTTATTGCAAGCCATGATATTTATTCGAAGGGTGATCGAACAAAACATATAAAACTAGAGCAGCATTTTTAGTTTTTTCACGACCAAAGTCAAGGTTTGCCGAAACCTTTTTATTGTTTATTTACCAACCGATTATTTTTCAAACGATAACTTTTGGTTGGATGATTTATAAAAAAAATTTCAAACACTTATTTTTAATATTTATATAAAACAATTTATACGCAAAATGATTTTTTTGATTAAAATAAAACCAATTAATCTTCATCAGTTTCTCGCAAAATACTGCGATATAAACGTGTAAAAAAACTCATTCCCCTCTTATTTCTTTATAGGTGAAGTCATGAATTCACTAGCATCATCTTTAAAACTTTCTTGTTTAGCATCAACGGTCGTTTTCGTTTCTATTTGTTCATCTATGGTGCAGGCAAAAGAATATTACAAATGGGTCGATCAAAATGGTTCAACCCACTACACCACCACCCCACCACCAAAATCAGCAAAAAAGAAAGGGAAAGTTGAAACGTATGGTTGGAAAGCACCAACAACATCTGTCAATACAAATACAAACCAGAGCGAAGCTCCTCAAACCTCACAGACTCAAACGATACCAACGCAACAGCAAACAAAGAGTGCTTCAAATACTGAGTCACAAAACACAAATGCTGCTCCATTAAGCGAAACTCAAGTTTCAAATGAGTGAATTTGTCTTTTTGATCTTAATTTAAGTTTTGCATCCATTTTCAGTCTGTAAAATTCACTTTTAGGTGCTTTTTGCGCTATGCTGTGCGCTAAATTTTTTAACCGTTCTCTTGTATTACGTATATGACTACTCACATTGACTCTGAATACCAAGCCAGTGCGATTGAGCCCCAAGTTCAACAGGACTGGGAATCTCGCAAAGCCTTTAAAGTTGCCGACACTGTAGAAGGTCCACGTCGATATATCCTCTCGATGTTCCCTTACCCAAGTGGCAAACTGCATATGGGTCATGTACGTAACTACACGATTGGTGACGTGATCAGCCGCTTCCACCGTCTCAAAGGTGAAACTGTATTACAACCTATGGGTTGGGATGCGTTTGGTTTACCTGCTGAAAATGCTGCGATTGCACACCAAGTTGCACCGGCAAAATGGACCTTCGAAAATATCGATTACATGCGTAATCAGCTTAAAAAATTAGGTCTTGCGGTTGATTGGGATCGTGAATTTGCAACGTGTACACCAGAATATTATCGCTGGGAACAATGGTTATTCGTTCAGCTTTATAAAAAAGGCTTAATCTACCGTAAGCTTTCAACGGTAAATTGGGATCCTGTAGACCAAACTGTACTTGCAAATGAACAAGTAGAAAATGGTCGTGGTTGGCGTTCAGGTGCATTGGTAGAAAAACGTGATATTCCAATGTACTACTTCCGCATTACCGACTATGCGCAAGAATTACTTGATGACTTAGACACACTCAAAGACGGTTGGCCACAACAAGTCCTTACGATGCAACGTAACTGGATTGGTCGCTCACAGGGTATGGAAATTACCTTCCCTTCAGCAAATCCTGAAATTTATGCAGATGGCCTAACTGTATTTACTACACGTGCTGACACTTTAATGGGTGTAACTTATGTTGCAGTTGCAGCAGAACACCCGATGGCGCTTAAAGCTGCGGAAAATAATCCTGAACTTGCTGCATTTATTGAAGAATGCCGTATGGGTTCTGTGGCAGAAGCCGACCTCGCTACTGCTGAAAAGAAAGGCATGGCAACAGGTTTGTCAGTTAAGCACCCTGTAACAGGTGAAGAAGTTCCTGTTTGGATCGCAAACTATGTATTGATGTCATACGGTTCAGGTGCGGTGATGGCGGTGCCTTCACACGATGAACGTGACTTCGAGTTTGCTAACAAATACGGCTTAACCATTAAGCAAGTCATTGATGCGAAAGGCGCTGATGATAATGATTTTGATGCGACTCAGTGGCAAGAATGGTACGGTTCAAAAGAAGGTAAATTGGTCAATTCAGGCGAATTTGATGGTTTAGACTTCCAAGGTGCATTTGATGCTTTCCTTGCAAAATTAGAACCACAAGGTCTTGCAAATGTAAAAGTTCAATTCCGTTTACGTGACTGGGGTGTATCTCGTCAGCGTTATTGGGGTTGTCCGATTCCAATGATCAACTGCCCAACATGTGGTCAAGTGCCAGTACCTGAAGATCAACTTCCTGTTGTACTTCCAACTGACGTTGTACCTGATGGTTCAGGTAACCCACTGAACAAAATGCCTGAGTTCTATGAAACATCTTGCCCAAGCTGTGGTGGCGATGCTCGTCGTGAAACAGATACGCTAGATACTTTCGTAGAATCTTCTTGGTACTACGCACGTTATGCATCTCCAGACTTTACTGGCGGCATGGTGGATCCTGCTGCAGGTCAAACATGGTTACCTGTAAACCAATACATCGGTGGTGTTGAACACGCGATTCTACATTTACTTTATGCACGCTTCTTCCACAAATTGATGCGTGATGAAGGTGTAGTGCAAGGCAACGAACCATTCACCAACTTGTTAACACAAGGTATGGTACTTGCTGATACCTATTACCGCGAATCTGAATCAGGTAAGAAAACGTGGTTCAACCCTGCTGACATCGAACTTGAGCGTGATGAAAAAGGTCGTATCACATCTGCAAAATACAAAGGTGATGGTCAAGACGTTATCGTTGGCGGTCAAGAAAAAATGTCGAAATCGAAAAATAACGGTATCGACCCACAATCTATTATTGACCAATACGGCGCAGATACGGCACGTGTATTTATGATGTTTGCTGCGCCACCAGATCAATCTTTAGAATGGTCTGATGCAGGTGTAGAAGGTGCTAACCGTTTCTTAAAACGTGTATGGCGCTTGGCAACTGGTTTCCTTGAAGAAGGTAATACTGCATCAGCGATTGATAAAGCTGCGCTTTCAACTGCGGCTCAAGACTTACGTCGTAAGACTCACGAAACCATCCAAAAAGTGGGTGATGACATCGAACGTCGTCATGCATTTAACACTGCAATTGCAGCGATGATGGAACTTCTGAATGCAAACAATAAGTTTGAAGCGAAAGATGACAACGATATTGCTGTTGCACGTGAATCTATTACAACGCTTTTAACTTTACTTGCTCCATTTGCACCGCATTTAAGTGAAACGTTATTGGCGCAGTTTGGTATCGAGTTAAATGCAACATTATTCCCTCAAGTGGATGAATCTGCATTAACACGTAATACACAAACCATTGTGGTTCAAGTGAACGGTAAGCTTCGTGGCAAACTTGAAGTGTCTGTAGATGCATCGAAAGATGACATTCTGGCGCAAGCAAAAGCATTGCCTGAAGTACAACAATTCTTAACAGGTCCAACCAAGAAAGAAATCGTTGTTCCGAATAAATTAGTGAATTTGGTGGTTTAAGAACCTTAAAGCCTCCCTGAGTAAGATATAAAGCACAGCTTTAGATCAAAGCGCAAGAAAGGGAGGTTTGGAGGGATTTAATTTCCATTGCGAAGCATTGCTTCTCACCTCTTTTAAAAAGAGGGGAATATAAGGATTTCACAATTCCCAAACAAAGCCCGTTGCCAGTCAACGGGCTTTGCACATACAATCAGAATATTCAAAATTTATCCTGAGTCTCAGGAAATACACAGAGGATCTACAATGCATTTGAGCAAACGTTTAGCTATTGCTGTTCTAACTTTAGGCTTAAGCGCAACTATGGTCGGCTGTGGATTTCATCTAAAAGGGACCAATCCAACTTCAACGCCACTGGCTTATACAAAGCTTGAATTAGCACTCCCTGCCAATACTTCTGATTTAGAGCGTAAACTCAGTGTTTATCTCACTGCTGCAGGTGTGCAACTAAGTAACTCTAACGATGCATATGTATTGCGTATCATTGACTATAAGCCAATTCGCCATGAGCTCAACGGCAAACTCATTGAAGTTCTACTCAGACTTTCTGTGACTTTCCAAATCGAAGATCGTCAAGGTAACTTGGTGACAAAACCTCGAACTTTAACTGCGACACGTACATATCAATATAATGTTGCAACCGTGAACACAGATGATCAACAAAATAAATATCTCAGTGAAATCTTAATTGACGATGTCGCTCAACAGATCTCTCGTCAAATTGCTGCAAACCGTCTGCCAAAAGCAGAAGCAAATGTACTGTTACCTGTGCAACAAACTTTTGAACCTACTGCCTCTGAAAATCCGTAACTCAGAATGAAGTTAGATTATCTACAAGCATTAAAACGTGTAAACGAAGCACGTGGTGCATGGGTATTACATGGTCAAGAACCTTTACTTGAGCAAAATCTTTTAGATGCTTTCCGTCAAAGTTGGATCATCAATCACGTGGAAAGAGAACGCTATGACATCCAAAGCGTTGCTGATTGGAAAAATGTATTTAATGCACTCAACAGCCTTTCTCTTTTTTCACAAAATCTCGCAGTAGAGGTCCATGGCAACATTAAGCCAGATGCCAATGCGTTAAAGTTACTCAAGCATTATATCCAGCATAATGAACACAACTTGTTGTTGATCATTATGCCTAAGCAAGATAGCAGTAGCTTAAAGTCGGCGTTTTTTCAAACGATTGAAGCCAATGGCGTCTTGGTTCCTCTTACAGCAACTTATGCGCAAGATCGTCAGCGTATACTCAGCATAGAAGCTGATAAAATTGGGATTCAACTGAGCCAAGATGCATGGCAATGGCTCGAAGTCCACCACGAACATAATTTATTGGCTGCTAAAAACAGCTTAATGCGTCTGGCAGACACGTTCCCCGATGTACAGCATCTTGAAATGCAACATTTGCTCGAATGCTTACAAGATCAATCACGCTATACCACTTTTGACTTAAGCGATGCATTAATTTCAGGCAACCTAAGTCAAGCGATCAAAATATACCAATATTTAGTCGAAGCTGGCGAACCACACAGTTTAGTATTATGGACGGTAAGCAAAGAAATGCGCTTACTGATGCAACTTTTTGAGCAACCACAAAATGCATTACAACTCGGCATCTGGAAAACCAAAGTCAGTCTTTATCAACAAGCCTTGAGACGTCTTAATCCCAAGCAATTTCTCACATGGCCACAATTGCTATTAAGAATCGATGCTGCCATCAAAGGCAAAAATAATGAAAATCCCGAACACCTCATGCAACAAGCCATTGCTGAATTATGTGGAAAAACCTTGTTTGCTTAGTTAACGAGCAAGGTCTATTTATAACTATAAAAATGATTATTGATTTTATTTAAGAAAAATACACTTTTTATCCTTATTTCATCATTATAATTCTCTTAATTTCCGTCATTTTTCAATATCGCCATGCAAAAAATAAAACCAACGAAATTGATTATCATCGCGATCATTACGATTGCAGCTATCGCTTTAGCTTGGTATTTCTTTAAACCTAAAGATGAGCAACCTCAGTTGATTACCGCTAAAGTGACACGTGGTGATATTGAAAACTCTGTCCTTGCAACAGGTGTATTAGAAGCGACCAAAATGGTTAGCGTTGGTGCACAGGTTTCAGGTCAGGTGAAAAAAATGTATGTACAACTGGGTGATCAAGTCAAACAAGGTCAACTGATTGCTCAAATCGATTCCGTTCGTCAGGAAAATGATCTAAAAACAGCTGAAGCCAGCATTAAAAATCAGTTGGCTCAATTGGCAGTCAAACAAGCAAATCTGACTAAAGTTGAGGCGGAATATAATCGCCAAAAAGCCATGTATGCCCAAGATGCAACTTCTCGTGCCGAATATGAGTCCGCATTAGCAAGTTATAAAACTGCTCAAGCCGATATCGTCGCGATGAATGCTCAAATCGAGCAATCTCGTTTATCACTGGCTACGACTAAAGAAGATTTAGGCTATACCCGTATCGTTGCTCCGATGGATGGCACAATTGTGGCAATTGTGACTGAAGAAGGTCAAACAGTGAACGCGAATCAAAGCGCGCCAACCATCGTGAAATTAGCAAAACTTGACACCATGACGGTTAAGGCTGAAATTTCTGAAGCAGATGTTATGCGTGTTGAGGAAGGTCAAACTGTTTATTTCACTACTTTAGGTAATAGCGAGAAAAAGCATTACGCAACACTGCGTCAAGTTGAACCTGCACCTAACTCAATCAATACAGAAACCAACAACTCAAATTCATCTTCATCAAGTACAGCTGTGTATTACAACGCTCTATTCGATGTTCCTAATGAAGATGGAAAATTGCGTATTGATATGACTGCACAGGTTTATATCGTGTTAGATGAAGTAAAGAATGCACTGACTATTCCATCTTCTGCTGTTCAAAGCTCTAATCGTCCTGCTCGCCAGCGTGGTGCAAATGCGGGTTCAAATGCCCAAGAACGTAATGAACAAGCTCGTGGTGAAGGGCGTGCCGAACGTTCATCAGCTGATCGTCCTAAGCGTTTAGAATTAACCGCTGAGGAAAAGGCATTAGTCGATCAAGGTAAAGCTTCCATGGCTATGGTACGCGTACTTCAAGCAGATGGCACAGCCAAACCGACCCCTGTTCTTATCGGTCTAAATAACCGTGCAACAGCGCAAGTTTTACGCGGTTTAAAATTAGGCGATAAGGTGGTGATCGCTGATGGCTCTGACTCATCAAATGACTCAGCTAAACGTGGCGCACGTGGTGGCGCTGGTCCAATGAGAATGTAATTATGAGTCAGACCAGAACACCTCTACTCGAGGTCAAAAACCTGACCCGTGAATTCCCTGCTGGTGAATCTACTGTGCAAATTCTAAAAGGGGTAAATCTTGAGATTTATCCTGGAGAATTGGTTGCCATTGTAGGTCAATCAGGCTCAGGAAAATCAACACTGATGAACATCTTAGGATGTTTAGATAAACCGACCAATGGTAGCTACAAGGTTAAGGGCCGCGAAACACGTGAGCTAGAACCTGATGAACTTGCTCAATTACGCCGTGAATATTTCGGATTCATCTTCCAGCGCTACCATTTACTTGGTGACTTAAATGCAGCTGGTAACGTCGAAGTCCCTGCGATCTATGCCGGTGCTGATGCTTCTGAACGCCATGATCGTGCAGTTCAGCTTTTGTCCGATTTAGGTCTAGGTGAAAAAACCCAAAACCGCCCGAGCCAACTTTCGGGCGGTCAGCAACAGCGTGTTTCGATTGCTCGCGCGTTGATGAATGGCGGTGATGTTATTCTCGCCGATGAGCCTACTGGGGCATTAGATAAAAACAGCGGTATTGAAGTGATGCGTATTTTACGCGAACTGAATGCCAAAGGTCATACCATCATTCTCGTTACTCATGATCACAATGTTGCCAAAAATGCGACTCGTATTATTGAGATTTCAGACGGTAATATTATTTCAGATGAACCCAATGTTCCTGAGATTGATGATGGCTTTGAACGTGAAGAATTGATTCGTGCTGAGCAAAAGAAAACATCGTCTTGGCGTTCAGCTTTAGACCGTTTAGGTGAGGCTTTCCGCATGGCGCTTCTGGCCATGAATGCTCATCGAATGCGTACTTTTTTGACCATGCTCGGAATCATTATCGGGATCGCATCTGTCGTTTCGGTTGTCGCACTTGGTAATGGATCACAAAAACAAATTTTAGAAAATATTAGTAGTTTGGGCACCAATACCATTACGGTCTACCAAGGACGTGGTTTTGGTGATAACTCCCGATCTTCTCAGGCCAAGACCTTAATCCCTGCTGATGCTGATGCGTTAGCGGAACAGCCTTACGTAGATGGTGTAAGTCCTTCAGTCAATAGTTCTGTCACGGGAAGATATAAAGATGTAGAGGCATCCACGACAGTCAATGGCGTGAGTGAAGACTTTTTCTATGTGCGTGGTTTAACATTTAAATCAGGTCAACCATTTGACAAACATAGTGTTACTGAACAAGCCCAAGATGTTGTGATTGATACCAATACCCAAAAGACATTCTTTAGCGATGGTACGGATCCTATTGGTCAAGTAATTCTATTGGGCAGTGTACCTAGTCGTATTATTGGTATCGTAGATGCTCAACAAGGTGCAATGGGTAATTCAGATAGTCTCAATGTCTATCTCCCTTACTCAACTGTCATGAGTCGAATGCTTGGACAGTCGAATGTGAGAAGCATCATCGTTCGTGTAAAAGATGAATATTCAAGCACAGCTGCTGAAAATGCAATCTTGAATTTATTAGTTCAACGTCATGGGGCTCAAGATGTCTTCACACAAAATGCGGACAGTATTCGTGAAACCATCCAGCAAACTACCGCTACAATGACTTTACTTATTTCTGCGATTGCTGTGATTTCTTTAGTCGTTGGTGGTATCGGTGTCATGAACATTATGTTGGTGTCTGTCACTGAACGAACGCAAGAAATTGGTGTGCGAATGGCCGTTGGTGCTCGACAAAGCGATATTTTGCAACAATTCCTGATTGAAGCCGTATTGGTCTGTATTTTAGGCGGTATCCTTGGGGTGTTATTATCACTGGGAATTGGTCAGCTGATTACACACTTTGCTGGTGGCACGTTCCAAATGGCGTATTCAACCACATCAATAATAGCTGCATTCGTTTGTTCAAGTTTAATCGGGATCGTATTCGGTTTTATCCCAGCACGAAATGCTGCTCGTTTAAATCCTGTCGATGCACTGTCAAGAGAATAATAAGGTATAACTATGCGTAATCAACTTCATAAACTGTTCATGACCTTAGCATTAACAGGCTCTTTAGTCGGCTGTGCGGCTGTAGTGAAAACGCCTTATCAAGCTCCTGCAGCCGATATTCCACAGGGCTTTCAAAACAGCCAACAACACAGCCAAAATATCCACCAACAGGCTTTTCATGATCAATGGTGGACATTATTTGGTGATGCACAGCTCAACCAATTGGTTGAACAAGTGATTGCCCGTAATACTGATTTAGCTGTTGCTGGGATTAATTTGCAACAAGCACGCCTTCAAGCCAAGCAATCTGAAAGTCAGCAAGGTGTGCGTATTGGCAATGCAGGTGCATCGGTCGGTCATCGTTTTAGTTTAGATGGTGATGGTGATTCTTCAAATGGTATTTCACTGAACTATCCTGGCTTAAGCTATGAGCTGGATTTATTCGGTAAATTGGCCAATCAAACTGAAGCATCTCGATGGGAAGCGCTTGCGACTGAGCAAGATTTACAAGCCACTGCACAAAGCCTGATTGCAACAACTGCACAATTGTATTGGCAATTGGGATATCTTAATGAACGCCTATCTGTGGCTCAACAAAATTTGGCGAGTACGCAGAAAACTTATGAATTAGTGCAAACACAGTATCGAGCTGGGGCGGTATCAGGTCTTGATTTAACGTCAGCTGAACAAGCTGTTCAAAGTCAAAAAGCTACGTTAAGCCAGATCGAACAGCAAAAAGTTGAAACTCGAACTGCTCTTGCGGTATTGCTCAATCAACCTGTGCAACAGTTGAATATCTCGGAGCCACAGCGCTTACCACTTTCTACCCTACCGCAAATTCAATCGGGCTTACCAGCTGAGCTTTTATCGCGCCGTCCTGATTTGCAAGCAGCCGAGTTACGTTTACGCAAAGCACTTGCCAATAAAGATGCCAATAAAGCCAGTTATTACCCTTCGATTAATTTAACAGGTAGTATAACTACTGGAGGCTCAAGCACTTCGCTGAGTAATGTGCTGTCTAATCCTGCTGCAATATTGGGTGCGGGTCTTACACTACCCTTCTTGCAATGGAATGACATGAAACGTGATTTACGTGTGAACGAATTGGATTATGAAAAATCAATTATTCAATACCGTCAGACCTTATACAAAGCTTTTGCCGATGTTGAAAATGCGTTATCTGCACGCAATGAAATAGACAAACAAGTCGCTTTACAAGAACGTAATGTTCAACTCGCTGAGAAAACAGAACAACTCACCCAAGTCCGTTATAAAAATGGTGCTGTGGCGCTGAAAAATTTGATCGATGCCCAGCGCACGACACGTGAAGCACGTTTAAGTTTGGTTCAAGCCAAACAGACGCAGTATAATGCTTATGTCACATTATTGCAGGCTTTGGGCGGTAGTCCGATTCAGCAGTTACCGTGATTTCAAGTAAAAAAGCCCGCAAGGGCTTTTTTTAAACTGATCTATTTTCAAGTTGTCTTTCAAACTACAAATACCAAAAATTTGATCATCACAATATTACAAAACCGAACTTTCTCTATTTTTATACTTTTATTATGATATCTAATATAATTTCTTTAATTTGCTGAATAATAAGATGATCAAACAAAATTTAGTTGCTCTTTTATGTTCTACAATTGCTCTGACTGCTTGTGCAAAATCTAAGACTGAATCAGCAATTTCAGAGCCAACAGGCTTTGTTGCACAAAGATTTGAAATGCAAAGCGCCCCTAATTGAGCCAAATTTAAGGCGTAACTTGGGTAAGTGGTCGACCTAATTCCG